>VGXH01000341.1 GCA_016873405.1 bacterium | reverse complement strand
ACCATGCGGTTGGTGTTGAACTCCGCGTTCACCGTGCGCATCGAGTTCTTCATGATGCGCGTCCACTCGCGGGGCACGCCGTCCACGCCGCGGTCGTAGAAGGCCGGCACGATCTCCTTCTCCAGCAGATCGTAGAGGGCCTCGCTCTCCACCTCGTCCTGGTACTGCTGGTCGTCGTGCTCCTCGCCGTCGCCGATGGCCCAGCCGTTGTCCTTGTGGTATCCCTCGCACCACCAGCCGTCCAGCACGGAGAGATTGATGCCGCCGTTGGGCGGAGCCTTCATGCCCGAGGTGCCGCTGGCTTCCAGCGGACGCCGCGGGTTGTTCAACCACACGTCCACGCCCTGCACCAGGTAGCGCGCCACCTCGATGTTGTAGTCCTCGACGAAGACGATGCGCTTGCGGAACTCCTCGCGCTCGGCCATGTGCACCAGCTGGCGGATCACCTCCTTGCCGGGGTGGTCCTTGGGGTGCGCCTTGCCGGCGAAGATGAGCTGCACCGGCCGCTCGGGATTGTTCAGGATGCGGCTCAGCCGCTCGGGGTCGCGCAGGATCAGCGCCGCGCGCTTGTAGGTCGCGAACCGCCGCGCGAAGCCGATCGTCAACGCCTCGGGATCCAGCGCCTCGCTGGCGGACTTGATCCAGATGCGGTTGGCCCCGCGCCGCTCCATCTGCCGGCGCAGACGCGCGCGCACGAACCCGACCAGGCGCTCCCGCATGCGCTCGTGCGAGCGCCACAGCTCGGCGTCCGGGATCAGCGCCACGCGGTCCCACAGCGTCTTGTTCGTGGGCTCCTCGTACCAGCGGGGCCCGAGGTAGCGGTCGTAGAGCCGCGCGATCTCCGAACAAAGCCAGCTGCGCGTGTGGATGCCGTTGGTCACGTGGGAGATGGGGATCTCCGATTTCGGCACGTCCGGCCAGACGCGCTGCCACATGTCGCGCGAGACGTGCCCGTGCAGTTCGCTGACGCCGTTCGCGAAACGGCTCAGCCGCAGCGCCAGCACGGTCATGCAGAACGTCTCGTTCTGGTTGTGCGGATCCTGGCGTCCGAGGGCCAGCAGCCGGTCGATGCCGATGCCCATCTCGTCGGCCTTGCGCGACAGGTAGGTGCGGATCAACTCGGGCGCGAAATGGTCGTTGCCGGCCGGGACGGGCGTGTGGGTCGTGAAGATGTTGCTCGCCCGGACCACCTCGAACGCGGTCTCGTAGGTCAGGCCGCGGTGCTTCATGAGCAGGTTGATGCGCTCGAGCGCCAGGAACGCCGAATGGCCCTCGTTCAGGTGGCACACCGTCGGTTCCAGACCGAGGGCGATCAACGCGCGCAGGCCGCCGATGCCCAGCATGATCTCCTGGCGGACGCGCATGTCCGTGTCGCCGCCGTAGAGCCGCGCGGTCAGGTCGCGATCCTCCGGCCGGTTCTCCTGCAGGTTGGTGTCCAGCAGGAACAGGGGGTTGCGCCCCACCTGAACGCGCCAGATCTGCGCGAAGATGGAGCGCCCGGGGTAGTGCACCTCGATCAGACGCGGCGCGCCGTCGCGGTCTCGCTCCAGCGACATCGACATGTTGTAGAAGTCGTTGACCGGATACTCCTCCATCTGCCAGCCGTCGTGGTTGAGGTACTGGCGGAAGTACCCGGACTGGTAGGCCAGGCCCACGCCGACCAGGGGAATGCCCAGGTCGGTGGCCGACTTCAGGTGGTCGCCGGCCAGGATGCCCAGGCCGCCCGAGTACAGGGGCAGCGACTCGTGCAGGCCGAACTCCAGCGAGAAGTAGCCGATCAGGCCGTCGCCGACGCCCTTGTGCTCGCTGGCGTACCACGTCGGGCGCGTCAGATAGCGCTCGAGATCGCCCTGGACGCGCTCGAGATGAGCCAGGAACGCCTGGTCGCGCTCCAGTTCGCGCACGCGCTGCGCCGACAGCGAACCCAGCACCGCCACCGGATTGCCCGAGTGCCGGTCCCACTGATCGGGATCGACGCGGCGCAGCAGCGAGATGGCCTCGACGTTCCAGCTCCACCAGGCGTTGCGCGCGATGTCGAGCAGCGGCTTGAGCGGGTCCGGAAGGTTGGGCGTGACGACGAACTTGCGGATCGATGGCATGGATGGTTCTCCTGGGCACGCGGCCTTGGCCGAAACGGTACGGCACGGGCGGGCGCCGGCGCCCCCCGCGATTGCTTTCGGCCTGGAACCGCGATAATAAAGCACGCAATGGGCACGGGCCACCCCGAAGGTCCGCCGGCCCGGACGAGGCTTGGAACGCCGCAACCCGAAGGGCCGCAACACGGTGAATGTCATGACCGATGCCCTGGCGCTGGCGGCCTGGCTGGACGCCCACCCCGGGGCCGGGATTCTGGACGCGCGTCCGGCGGCCGCTTTCGCGGGAATCCACGCGCGCGGAGCGGTCTCGCTGCCGCAGGCGGCGGCCGCGGCGGCGGCCGCCGCCCCGGCGGAGCTCGACGTGGTCCTGCCCTCGATCTTCCTGCCGCCGCGACACCGGCCCCTGCTGGTGGTCGCCGCCACGCCCGAGCTTGCCGCCCGCCTGGCCGGCGCGCTGGCCGGGAGGGGGCGTTCACGCGTGGCGGCCGCCTCGCTGTCGGCTTCCGCGCTGGCCGCGCTGCCGGAACGCTGGCGCGAGCAGGGGGCCGGCGCGCGGACGCTCTGGGAGGCCCCGGCCTGGCTCGTGCGCCACATGGAACTGCTGCCGCCGCCGGCGCTGGGGCCGGCCCTGGACCTGGGTTGCGGCAGCGGACGGGCCGCCGTGTGGCTGGCCGCGCGCGGCTACCGGGTCACGGGCGTGGACCACCAGCCGCAGGCGCTGACGCTCATGGCGCGGCTGGCGGCCAGCCAGAGCGTCGCCGTCAACGGCGTGCGGGCGGACCTGCGCGCGCCGGACGCCCTGCCGCCCGGGCCGTGGAGCGTGGTCGTGAACATCCGCTGCCTGCAGCGCCCGCTCCTGGAGCGGCTGCACGACCATGTCCTGCCGCACGGCGTGGCCGTGGTGCGCGGCTTCCGCGACGCGCCGGGATGGGCTCCCGACATCACGGCGGCGCACCGGCTGCGGCCCGCCGAGCTGGCGCGCGCGTTCCCGGCCGGGCGCTGGGAAGTGCTGGCGCACGAGGAGGGCTTCGACGACGACGGCCGCCCCGCGGCCGGCATCGTGGCCCGGCGGTGGGGCGGCCGTTGACGGAACCGTATCCGGTCCCGCCGCGCCGGATCATTTCAGCAACGTGACCTTCGTCGATACCTGCCGCGAGGGCGTGTCGATCAGCACCAGATAGGTCCCGGAGGCCAGACTGCGCCCGTCGTCCGTGACG
>VGXH01000340.1 GCA_016873405.1 bacterium | reverse complement strand
GATCGCTCCCGACAACAGAAGCAGGAGCCCGGCCCAACAGGCGCCGTAGAGCGTCGCCAGCACCAGGTGCGGCGTGGTGACCGGATCGCCGTGCACCACGGCGCCGCGGACGTTGAAGATCTCCAGGTTCGGCGTCAGGTAGTAGACGACCGTCGTCAGGTGCTGCATCAGCGGACCCTCCTGCAGCCGCCCGAAGTCGCGGATCGACTGGCTGAGGTGGCCGACGACGAAGACGCCGAGGGTGAAGATCGCCGACAGCACCGGCGATACGCAGGTGGAGAAGAAGACGACCACCGCCGTGATGACGGCCAGTTCGAGGAAGGTCAGATAGAAGGCGGCGACGAAGCGCAGCGAGAACGCTCCCGGCGACATCAGCGTCAGCAGCAGGAACAGGACGCCCATCACGGCGAGCATGGCCGCCATCGTCAGGCTCAGGCCCTTTTACTTGCCCAGCAGGTACTCGCGCCTGCCGACCGGCTTGGCCAGGATCGTGGTGATGGTCCCCTTCTCCATCTCCTTGCGGACCATGCCGCTGCCGACGAAGACGACGACCAGCAGCCCGAGCAGCACCATCGCCGCCAGGCCGACGTCGGTGACGATCTTCGCCTGGGCGCCGATGGTCAGCGGCGAGAGCACGGCGGTGCTGCCCAGCATCAGGAAACCGAACACCGCCACCAGGTAGAAGACGCGGTCGCGGACCGTCTCGCGGAAGGTGCCTCGCGCCAGGGCCGCGACGTGCCTGCTGGTCATGCCATACCTCCGTGCTGGTGCGTCCTGAGGAACAGCTCCTCGAGTCCCGTCCGACGCGGCTCGACCCCGATCACTGGCAGTCCCGCCGCGTGGCAGGCGTCGAGCAGTTCGCGCAGCTGCGCCTCGTCGGCCGCGTCCAGGTCGGCCGGCCGCGCCGCCGCCGCGGCCTCGGCCCCGGCCGGCAGCGCCCAGGCCGGCAGGTTCCGCCGCGCCGCCTCGCCCAGGGTCCCGGCGGCGCGCACGCGGTAGGAACAGGCGCCGGCACGCGCGCCCAGGCGCTCGTTCAGCACGAGCCGACCCTCGCGCAGGATGCCGACGGCGTCGGCCAGCTGTTCGACGTCCGGGACGATGTGGCTGGACAGGATGATCGTGCGTCCCTGCGCCTTCAGTTCCCGGAGCAGCGTCCGCACCTCGAGGCGGCCCAGCGGGTCCAGACCCGACATCGGCTCGTCCAGGACCAGCAGTTCGGGGTCGCCGAGCAGCGCCTGCGCCAGTCCCAGGCGCTGGAGCATGCCCTTGGAGTACTTGCCCAGGCGGCGGCCCGCGTCGGTCAGGATCCCCGTCTGCCGCAGGACGCCGTCGATGCGGTCCCGGCGCCGGCGACGCGGCACGTCGAGCAGGTCGCAGTAGAACTCGAGCAGTTCGCGCCCGGTGAGGTAGTCGAAGAAGTACGGCCGCTCCGGCAGGTAGCCCACGCCCGCGCGCGACCGGCGATCGCGGTGGTCGCGCCCCAGGAGCGTGACTTCGCCCCGGTCGGGCCGCACCAGGTCCAGCAGGCAGCCGATGGTGGTCGTCTTGCCGGCCCCGTTGTGACCGAGCAGCGCGTAGACCTCTCCGCGCCCGACGCTGAACGAGACGCCCTCGATGCCGCGCAAGCGGCGGCGGGCGAAGCCGGAGCGGAAGGTCTTGCTGAGGTCCACGACGCGCAGCGCGCACGGCGGCGCCCCTCCGTCGATGCCGGCGGTCGCGCCGAGGGGCGCCGTCGCCGGAACGGCCGGCGGGTTTTCGATCAGCACATGACGGGACATTGCCCACCTCCGGTGCCGGACGGCCACCATGCCGCCGGTTGCGCCGCCAGAGCGGCGCTCGGCCGCCTGGTCACCGGCGGGATTGCAACCGCGGTGCCACCGGGGTGCGGCGGCGGGCTACTGGCCGTTGGCGACGGTCATCACGACGCCGTCCGGTCCGGCGGCCGTGATGACGTAGCCCACCGGGACGCCGTTCTGCATGACCAGCTCGACGCCGACCTGTCCCGGCCCCGCCGCGGCGGCGCCGAACTGGGGCTCGCTCCGCGCGCCGGTGAAGGTGTTGGCCATCAGTCCGTGACCGGGCAGGAAGGGGGTGATGTCCGCGGCCGCCACGGAGTACACGCCGCCGTTGGTGGCGGCGTAGTTCTCCAGGGCCAGCTGCAGCGTGTGGGCGTTGCCCTTGGTGCCCGCCACCTTGGCGTGCTCCTGCATGCTCGAGTAGTTGGGAAGGGCCAGAGCGGCGAGGATGCCGATCACGACCACGACGATCATCAGTTCGACCAGCGTGAAGCCATCGCGATTGCTCATGGTTTCGTCTCCTTCTCCCCCGGCCCTGTCCCTCAATGACCCTTCGCGACGCCCGCGCCGTGCAGCGTGGCCAGGAGGCGGGGTCGCGTCCCGTCCCGCCCCCAGGCCTCGATCACGTAGCCGCAGCCGGGCGCCGGCCGGTAGGTCAGGTCGCCCGCGTTCCCGCGGAAGAGCGTCGGCTCGTCGGTGTAGGGATTGCGGGGAGCCCTGCGCTCCGGCAGCCACGGCAGCAGTTCCAGCGCCGTGCGCGCGTAGCGGCCGCCGTTGGCCGCGGCATGGGTCTCGACCGCGAGTTGGAGCGTGGCCGCGTTCGCGGCGATCCTGGCCTCGTCCGCGCGCGCCTGCAGGCGCGCGCGCGCCGGCTCGCCGAGAACGAAGACCACGCTGAGCACGAGACTGGCCGCGCCGGCGGCGAACACGAGGTCGGCGGCGGCCCGGCGTGTCGACCGCGGCAGGCGGGTCGCCGCGCCCGCCACGGCGCGCGCCACGGCGCCCGGCGCCGGCAGCCCCGGCCGGAGCCGCTTCGCCACGACGGGCAGGCGGAACCGGCCGCGGACCGGCGTCCGCGCCGCCTCGGCGCCGCCGCTGCCGCCGTCGGCCGGCGCCGGCGTCGCGGCCGTCGCGGCCGTCGCGTCGCTGCCTTGCGCCTCGTCCATGCCCGCTCCCCGCCTCTCGCCGACGAAGGGACGGGGCCGCGTCGACGGCCCCGCCCCGATCTGCGAACCGGTCGGCCGTCGCCTACGAGCCGCTGACCAGCGTCAGGATGGTCGTGCCGGCGTCCTTGCCCACGCCCGTGATCGTATAGCCGACGTTCACGCCGCCCTGCTGGATCGCCACGATGCCGATCGTGCCCGTGGCCGCGGCAGCAGCCGCGAACTGGGGCTCGCTGTTGGCGCCGGTGAACGCGTTCTCGAGCAGGTTGCCGCCCGGCAGCAGCGGCTGCAGATCGGCGCCCGCGTCCGAGTAGATGCCGTCGTTGCGGACCGCGAAGTCCTCGGCCGCCAGCTTTT
>VGXH01000339.1 GCA_016873405.1 bacterium | reverse complement strand
GCCATCCGTACGAAGGCCGCCCGCTGTTCCGTGTCGCCGCGGGACCGCGCTGGGTGCGGCTGCACCTGGCCGGCGAGGAACGCTTCTGCCTGCTGCTGACGGCCGTGCCGGGCGCCGCGCTGCTGTGCGGCTTGCGCGGCCGCCTGCCCGGGCCGCTGGCCGCGGCGCTGCCGGCCGAGCGCGACCACCCCCTGCCGCCGCTGCTCGCGCGGGCGACCCTCACGGGCCTCGGCGCGCTGCCCGGCGAGCGCGTCGCCTGCCTGCGCTTCGAGCGGCCGGACGGTTCGACCGTGCACCTGCTGCACCAGCTCTTCGGCCCGCAGGGCAACACCGCGCTGCTGGACGGCGGGGCGCGCTGCCTGTGGGCGGCTCGACGGCCGCCGCACGCCTTGCTGTCGGTGGTGCCCGCGACGGCGACGTACACGGACGCAGACCCGGACCGCGCGCCGGGCGAAGGCGAGCCCGTGGCGGGGGATGAATCCGGCGACGAACTCGACCGGCTGGCGTCGGCGCTCGCCGCCGAGGCGCGCGCGCGACACGACGCCGCGCTCGCCCGGCGTCTGCGCGCGCTGGACCGCCTCTGCGAGCGCCGCGCCGCCGACCTGGCCGCCGCCGGCGCCGGCGACGAGCACCGTCGCCGCGCCGAGACCCTGGCCGCGCACCTGCATGCGCTGCGCCCGGGCGCCGCGCGCTGCGAACTGGCCGACCCCCGCGACGGCTCGCCGGTGCTGATCGAACTGGATCCAGCCCTGAGCCCGGCGGCCAACCTGGCCGCGCTCTTCCACCGGGCGCGCAAAGCGGAGCGCGGGCGCGAGGTCATCGCCCGCAAGCTGGCCGAGGCGAAGGCCGAAGCCGACGCGCTGCGGGCGGCCGCGGCGGAGTTGGCGGCCCTGCCCACGGAAGCGGACGGCCTGACCCGGCTGGCCGCGGTGCAGGCGTGGCGGGCCGCGCTGCCGGACGCCGGACTCGCGGCGGACGTTGCTGCCGGCGGCCGGCAGCGCGCCGCCGCCGACGAGCCGGCGCGCCCCTTCCGCCGCTACATCGTCGACGGCCGCTGGGAGGTCTGGGTCGGCCGCAGCAACCGCGAGAACGACGAGCTGACCCACGGCGCCGCGCACAGCCGCGACCTCTGGCTGCACGCGCACGGCGCGGCCGGCAGCCATGTCGTCGTCCGCACGGGAGGGCGGCCCGAGCAGGTGCCGCGCGGCGTGCTCGAGAAGGCCGCCGCCCTGGCGGCCCTGCACAGCCGGGCGCGCCATGCCTCCCTGGTGCCGGTGATCTGGACCGAGAAGCGCTACGTGCGCAAGCCGCGCAAGGCGCCGCCGGGCCTGGCGGTCACCTTGCGGGCGCAGACGCTGATGGTGGCGCCGGGAATCGCCGCCGGCGTCGAGCCGGCCTGACTCGCGGCCGCGGGACGGGCGGGCTAGTCGGAACTCTCGCGGATGCGCGCCAGCTCTCTCGGCCGCGCCAGGAAGATCTCCAGCAGCTCGGGGTCGAAGTGCCGTCCGGCATCCTGGCGCATCACGCGCGCGGTCTCCTCGTGCGTCCAGGCGTCCTTGTAGACGCGGCGGCTGGTCAGGGCGTCGTAGACGTCGGCGATAGCGACGATGCGGGCCGACAGCGGAATCTCGCGCCCCTTCAGGCCGGCCGGATAGCCGGAGCCGTCCCACTTCTCGTGATGGCAGCGGGCCACCTCGGCCCCCATCGTGATCATGGCGTAGCGACCGTAGTCCTTGATCAGGCCCTCGAGCAGCTCGGCGCCCATCTCCGTGTGCGTCTTCATCACCTCGAATTCGTCCTCGGTCAGCTTGCCCGGCTTCAGGAGAATCGCATCGGGAACGCCGACCTTGCCCACATCGTGCAGCACCGCGGCGCGCGCCAGCGTGTCGATGAACTGCGGCGTCGCCTCGGGGTAGCCCGGGCGGTCGGCCAACAGCTCGGCCAGGTGACCCGAGTAGGCGCACATGCGCCGCAGGTGTTCGCGGATGTGCGTATCGCGGATCTCGGCCAGAAGGGCCATGCCGCGGATGACGGCGTCGCGGCTGCGGCTCAGCTCGTTGACCAGCCGGATGTTCTCCAGGGAGTAGGACATCTGATCGACGAGCATCGTGCACATGCCGATCTCGGTCGGGCCGAAGGCGCCGGGCTTGCGACTGCTGAAGTCGAAGACGCCGACCGGACCGCGGAACGAGATGATCGGCAGCACCAAGGCGCTGGCCACGCCCGCGGCCAGCGGCTGCAGGCCTTTCAGGGTAGCCACGTCGGCGATGTGGACCAGGTACTCCTCGCTGAAAGCGTGCGCATGCATGCTCGCCGCATCCCGGACCGCCACGCGCAGCCCCGGCTCCAGGTCACGGTAGCCGTCGGCCGCCCGGAGTTCGAGCTCACCGGTCCCCGGGTCCAGGAGGAACAGCGCGCAGGCGTCGCATCCGACCACGCGCCGCGCCCCCGCCACGACGTCGGCGTAGCTCGACTCGTCCACCGGCATGCAGACCAGGCGCGCGTTGAACGCCTGCAGCGCGCGCAGGCGATCGACGGGCGCCCCGTCGGGCGGTCCGCACGGCTCGGGGGGATCGAGCGCATCGGCCGGACCGCGCCGCGCGAGGGTCGGGTATCCAGAGTCGTCGGCCATCGCCTGCCCGGCTTGGGTGCGGCCCGGGACAGCCGGCTGGGGTCCACGCTGCCTGTTCGGCGGCGGGATCGGCCGCCGGCAGCCGCACTTGAAGCTTTTCGTCCTGCCAACTCAGCGCAGGCGTTCGATTTCCTCGACCAGCACCTGTTCCAGATCGGCCTTGTCGATGTTGCGGTGCAGCTCGCCCCTGCGGTAGATCGCCACCTTGGTCCGGCCCGCCGCGATGCCCAGATCGGCCGTCTTGGCCTCGCCCGGCCCGTTGACGATGCAGCCCATGACCGAGATCACCCGGTCCGGCGGCAGATCCCTGGCCAGCTCCTCGACCCGCGCGGCCAGCGCCACCACGTCCACCTCGACCCGCCCGCAGGTCGGGCAGGCCACCACCCGCGCGTAGCCCTCGCGCAAGCCCAGGGCCTGCAGCATGTAGAAGGCCGCCTTGACCTCGTAGGCCGGGTCGTCGGCCAGGCTGATGCGCACCGTGTCGCCGATGCCCTCGCCCAGCAGCACCGACAGCGCAGCCACCGACAGCGCGGTGCCAGCCAGAAGCGTGCCCGCCTCCGTCACTCCCAGGTGCTGCGGCACGTCGCACTGCGCCGAGAAGCGGCGGCAGGCCTCGACCACCTCCTGCGGCGTGCTCGACTTGAGGCTGACGGCCACGTCGTGGAAGCCGACCGCGGCCAGGGCCCC
>VGXH01000338.1 GCA_016873405.1 bacterium | reverse complement strand
ACCCTGGCCCGCCGATCGCGACGTGCCGCCGCCACCGGGCGGGCTGCCGGTCACCTGGGTCGAGTTCACGCAGGAAACGGCGGTCGGCGGCGGCGGCCGCGCGCTGGGCGCCGCGCTGCGGGAGCGAGGCTGGCGATGGCGGCGGATCGACGTCGCGGGCGGCGCCGCTTTCACGCAGGTGGCCGACCGCGTCTGCGTGTGGGAGGCGGCGCTGGCGACGCCCCCGGCCGCCCGCTGAGTGTCGCCCGCTGAGCGCCGCCGGCTGAGCGCCGCCCGCTGCTCGCCGCCCGCTGAGCGCCGCCCGCTGCTCGCCGCCCGCTGCTCGCCGCCCGCGCGCGGCGGCGGCCGCCGGGCGGCAACCTGGCGCCGCGGCAGCCGTATGGGACCGCGGCGACGCCGGTGGAAGCAGGGCGACGCCGATGGGAGTACCGGTGGAAGTCGTCGTCGCGCGACGCGATCGCCGCCGTTCGCACCGGGGATTGCGCAGAAAGCAAGGTCCGGGCGAGTATGCCTGCCCAACGTCCGGGCTCGCCCGGCTGAAAGGAACCGCATGAAGACCCCGCGTATGATCCGGCCGCTGGCGCCGGCTCGATTCCTGACGCCGGCCCGATTCGTGGCCCCGGCCCTGGGCCTGGCGACGGCCCTGCTCCTGTCGCTGCCGGCGGTCCCGGCCGCGGCGGCGCCCGCCGCCGTGCAGAACGCAGCCAAGCCCGCCAAGGGCGTGCGCACGGCGAAACTGACCGAGGTCTGGACGCGCGGCGGCGAGAGCGACGATGTGTTCTTCGGCGCCGCCGCGACCGTCCTGGCCGGTCCCGGCGGCCAGTCGCTGGTCCTGGACACGCGCCTCTCTGAGGTCAAGGTCCTCGGGCCCGACGGCGCGCTGGTGCGCACGCTGGCCCGCGAGGGCGACGGCCCCGGCGAAGTCCGCCGGCCCGGCGACATGTTCATCGCCGGCGACGGCTCGGTCTGCCTGCTGCAGGGCTTCCCCGGCCGCGTCGTCAAGGTCAAGGCCGACGGCACGCCGGCCGGCGAGGCGAAGTACGGCACCGGCCAGCCCGGCGCCGGCCAGTTCGCCGTCCTGATCCGCGGCTTGCCCCACCCGGCCGGAATGGTCCTGGCCGGCATCACGATGACCTTCGGCGGCTCGTCGATCAGCGACCAGGAGTACTTCCTGTCCCTGTGCGGCCCCGACGGCACGCGTCGCCAGCAACTGCTGACCAAGGCCAACCGCGTGGATTACGCCGATTTCGCGCTGGACGAGATGGGCATCGACTTCGTCTGGCAACGGCTGACGGGCCTGCCGGACGGCCGCGTCTTCGTCGCGCCCGAGCGCAACGAGTACCGCATCCAGGCCTACGGCGCCGACGGCAAGCTGGTCCGCGAATTCACGCGGGCCTACCAGTCGCCCCCGCGCAACGCGACCCAGAAGGAACAGGCCCGGCGCATCCTCGATGCGATCGGGGCCAACTACCCGACGCGGCCGAAACGGGTCACGGTCGAGGCCACCGCGCCGGCCGTGGCCGGGCTGTGGGCCACCGACGACGGGCGCGTGTGGGTGCTGACCGGCGACGAACAGCCGGGACGGCCCAAGGGCACCTGGTGTATGCTCGACGTCTTCGCCGCTGACGGCACCTTCGAGCGGCAGGTGGCGCTGCCCGGCCGGCACGACCCGCAGCAGGACGCCGTGTTCGTGCTGCGCGACGGCCGGATCGTCGTCGTGACCGGCGCGCTCGATTCGTTCCTGAGCCAGCAGGCGGTCGCCGGCGGCGAGGAAGAGGAAGGCACGGACCTGGAGATCACCTGCTACAAGCTGGAACCGTAGTCCCCGACGGAAGGCCCGCCATGTCCCGCGAACCGCGAAGCACGTCCCGCCGCGATGCGGCCCTGACCGCGCTGACGCTGGCCCTCCTGCTGGCGGCCGGCCTGACGGCCGCCGGCTGCCGCAAGGGCGCCGGCGGCGCCGCGGCCGACTCGACGGCGGCCGCCGCCGACTCCAGCGCCGCCGAAGCCGGCGAGGCCGCCGAGGAGGAGCCGGCCAAGGAGAAGGCCATCAAGGTCAATGTCGGCGGGGTGCGGCGGGGCGATCTGGTCCTGCCGGTCTACGCCGACGGCGCGATCCGCACGCCGCGCACGGCCGCCGTCAAGACGAAGATCGGCGGCCAGCTGCTCGAGGTGAAGGCGCGCGACGGGGACCGCGTCCGTCGCGGCCAGGTCCTGGCGCGCATCGACCCGCGCGAATACGAGCTGGCGCTGGAGGAGAGCCGCTACCGCCACCTGGCGGCGCTCAGCCAGATGGCGGCCGAGGGCGACACCTTCACCACGAACGCATCGGCCGTCGCCGCGTTCACTGCCGCGCGCGACCGCCTGGCGGCCGCGCGCGACCGCGGCGAGCTGGCCCGCGAGGCCTACCAACAGCAGCTGCTCGAGCTGGAGAAGAGCGCCCTGCAGGACGGCGCCTTCCGCGAAGCGGTCTTCCAGCAGCGCACGGGGCTGGCCGAAGCCCGCCTGGCCGAGGAGCGCGCGCGGCTGAACCTGGAGTACACGGAGATCCGGGCGCCGTTCGACGGGGTCGTGCAGGGCCTGGCGATGGTCGTCGGCGAGATCGTCGGCGCCGGCGCGCAGGTCTGCGCGGTGACCAACAACGACCGGCTCGAGGCCGCGGTCAACGTCCTGGAGGCCGACCTGGGCGACCTCGCCGCGGGACGGCCGGTGCTGCTGGCGGTGGCCGCCACCGGCGACACGCTGCGCGCCAGGGTGGACGTCATCTCCCCCACGCTGGACCAGGCCAGCCGCACCTGCGAGGTGCTGGTCCGCTTCGCCAACCCCGACGGCCGGCTGCGTCCGGGCATGTTCGTGCGCGCCCAGATCGCCGGCGTGGTCTTCCGGGACCGGCTGCTGGTGCCCAAGGACGCGGTGCTGGTGCGTGACAACCGGCCGCTGGTGTTCAAGCGCGAGGACGACCGCGCCCGCTGGCTGTACGTGGACACCGGCCTGCAGAACGACCAGTGGGTGGAGATCCTGGCCGTCCACAGCGGCGGCAGCCTGGACGCCGGCGAGGAAGTCGTCGTGAGCGACCACCTGACGCTGGCCCACGAGGCGAAGATCTCGGTCCGCCGTCAGGTGCCGCCGGACGACCGCTGGGACTTCGCGAGCGGGTCGCTGCCGGACGGAAGCGCGGAAAGCCGATGATCGCCCACGCGGTCCGCCGTCCGGTCGCCGTCCTGATGCTCTTCCTGGGCCTGGTGCTGGTCGGCTGGCAGGCGCGCGAGCGCCTGCCGGTGGACCTGCTGCCGGCGATCAACTACCCAATCTCACGGTCATCACCAACTG
>VGXH01000337.1 GCA_016873405.1 bacterium | reverse complement strand
AAAAGCTGTTCGACCTGCACGCGCTCGTGCCCGGCGCGGCCGCGGGCGCGCTCGATCAGGTCAGCGGGCAGACCCATGCGGCGCGCGATGTCGAACGCATGGCTGGTCCCCGGATCGCCCACCCGGAAGGTGTAGAGGGGCCGCAGGTCGCGCTCGTCGAAGTCCATCGCCGCGTTCTGCATCCGCGGGTGGTCGTGGACGGCCGCCTTCAGCAGCCCGAAGTGCGTGGAGGCGAGCACCAGCGCGCCCTGCGGGGCCAGCTGCTCCAGCGCGGCGAAGGCCAGCGCGGTGCCCTCCTGCGGATCGGTGCCGCTGCCGATCTCGTCCGACAGCACCAGCGCGCCGGGGCCGGCCGCGGCCAGGAACTCGCCGAGGTGCCGCATGTGCGCCGAGAAGGAGCTGAGCGACTGGGCGATGGACTGGTCGTCGCCAAGGTCGACCATCAGCGCGGTCAGGAACGGCAGCTCCGTGTCCTCGCGCGCGGGCACGTCCCAGCCGCACTGCGCGAGCAGGCAGAGCACGCCGACGGTCTTGAGCGCGACCGACTTGCCGCCCGCGTTGGGTCCGCTGATGACCAGCACCCGGCAATCGTCGGGCACCTCGAGGTCCAGCGGCACGACCAGCGCGCGCCCGGCGACCGGGTCGCCGCCGCCGAGGGCCTCCATCAGCAGCGGGTGCCGCCCGCCGCTGACGCGCAGGCGCGCGCCCGGCAGAACCCGCGCCCGGCTGCCGCGCGCGGCGCGGCTCCAGAGCAGGCCGGCGCGGACCTCGTCCGCCAGCAGCATCAGCCCGGCAGCCTCGCGCAGCGCCGGCGCCGCCTGCTCGACGGCGCGGTTCAGTTCGAACAGGATGCGCGCCTCTTCGGCCGCGATCTCGAGCCGGAGCGCCGTCAGTTCGTTGCTCAGCCGCACGACGCCGGCCGGTTCGACGAAGAGCGTGGCCCCCGTCTGCGAGCGGTCGTGCACGATGCCGTCGACGCGCCGGCTGTCGCCCGAGCGCAGCGGCAGGCAGAAGCGGTCCCCGCGCAGCGTGACCTCGTCCGCGGTCGTCCAGCCGGCGGCGCGGGCGCGGCTCATCGCCTCGCCCACCTCCTGGCGCACCGCGCGTTCCTGCGCGGCGGCCTGCCGGCGCAGCGGCCCCAGCCTGGGGCTGGCCTCGTCGCGCAGGCGGCCGTCCGGCTCCAGCGCCCGCAGCAGCGCCGCGCGCAGGGCCGCCAGCGGCGCGGCCGCCAGGGCTGCCTCCGCCCAGCGCGGGCAGTTCCCGCGGCGATCCAGGAAGTGCGCGCGCAGGGCGTCGAGGTCTCCGGCCAGGATCGCCACGTGCACCAGGTCGGGACCTTCCAGGCGCACCGGCGGCGGCTGATCGAGCAGCCCCAGCAGACCGGCCGGATCGTTGAGCGGGGGCCAGAGGTTGCGATCGCCCTCCGGCCGCAGTTCATCGGCCAGCTCGTGCCACGGTTCCAGCAGCGCCGCGTCCGGCAGGGGTCGGCGGGCGCGCACGGCGCCGGCGGCCAGCGGGCTGACACAGCGCGCGGCGACCTGGCCCGTCAGGCGGTCCCACTCCAGCAGGGCCAGGGCTCGCGGCGAGGCGACCGGCGCGCGCGCGGCCTCGGCGGCGCCGGCGGCGAGTCTCGCGAGCAGGGGGATCATCGGCCGCCGCTGCGGTCGGCGGCGTCCGGCGCGGGCTCCTTCACGGACTCCTTCAGCGATTCCTTCACCGACTCCTCCACGCGCGCCTTGCCGGCGGCTGCCGCCTCGGCCGCCCGCGTGGTGAACTTCTCCCAGGCTGACTCCAGCCGGCCGCCGGACGCCCGGCGCGCCTGCAGGTAGAGGTTGGGCGCGGCGTAGTACACCAGACGCCCGACCACCGTGCGATCGCAGTCCGCCTGCACCGCCGCGCCGCCGCGCACCTGGCTGGCCGCCACGAGCAGGACGCTCGCCAGCAGCAGGCCGAAGCACACGCCCAGCAGCGCGCCCCCGAGCCGGTCCACCCAGACCAGGACCGACAGGTGCAGCAGCCTGGCGATGCCGGCGGCCAGCAGCCGGCTCAGCACGAGCCCGACGATGAACAGCGCGGCCCAGGTGATCAGCAGCGCCGGCCCGGCGCCGGCGCCCGTCCGCTCGCTGACCCACGGCTGAACGGCGCCGGCGAAGCGCGCCGTCAGCAGCAGCGCCGCCACGGCCCCGGCCACCTCCAGCACGCGCTTGACCAGGCCGTCGCGCCAACCGAGCGCGCCGAACAGCACCATCACCGCCAGAGCGAAGCCCACCGGAGCGTTCACGGCCGCCTCACTTCGCGCCGGCCAGCAGCGCCTTGACCATGGCGCTGACGCGCGCGCCATCGGCCTTCCCGGCTACCAGCGGCACGGCGACCTTCATGACCTTGCCCATGTCGGCAGGCGACTGGGCGCCGCTCTCGGCGATCGCCTGCCGCACCAGCTTCTCCAGTTCCTCATCGCCGATCTCCGCCGGCAGGAATTCGCCGACGATGGCCAGCTCGGCCTCGGCGGCCGCCTTCAGGTCGGCGCGATCGGTGCCCGCGGTGGAAGCCAGCGTGTCCTTGACCTTCTTCGCGTAGGAGGCGAGCACCTTCTGCACGTCGGCGTCGGCCAGCTCCTTGCGCGTGTCGACCTCGACCTGCTTGATCGCCGCCTGCATCATGCGCAGCACGCCGAGCCGGTCCTTGTCCTTGGCCTTCATCGCGGCGATGACGGCCGCCTGCAGCCGGCCGGCCAGTTCACTCGTGGCCATGGCGCTTCCTTTCCTGGCTTGCGGTCCCGCGGGCCATGAAAGACCGCGTCGCGGGCGCTGTCAAGATCCCGCCCGCGCGCCGGCGTCCGCCAGCGCCCGCAGCACGGCCAGGCCGGCGATCGCGGCGGTCTCCGTGCGCAGCGTGAACGGGCCGAGGTCCAGCGGACGGGCGCCGGCCTCCGCCAGCAGAGTCGCCTCCGCCGGGGTCCAACCGCCTTCCGGGCCGATGAAGAGCGCCAGCCCGCCCCGCGTGCCGACGTCGCCGGCGTCCGCCGCGGGCGCCGATTCGAGCAGGGGTCGCTCGTCCGGCGCGGCGCCGACGTACAGCCGCGCGCCCGCGCAGGCGGCCAGCGCGACCGGCAGCGGCAGCGGCTCGGACAGCTCCGGCAGCCGGCAACGGCCGCTCTGCTTGAGCGCCGCCCGCAGGATGGCCTCCCAGCGCGCGCGCCGGCCCGCTCCGGGCTCGATCACCCCGCGCCCGGTGGCCAGCGGCAGCAGGCGCCCGGCGCCCAGTTCGACGGCCTTCTCCACCACGAGTTCGAAGTGCCGGCCCTTGACCACCGCGCAGGCGAGCGTCAGGCGCGGCTCCTG
>VGXH01000336.1 GCA_016873405.1 bacterium | reverse complement strand
TTTCCCATCATCCACCCCATTTTTTTCCGCTTTCCCGGCTTGACCTGTCATAGTCCGGCCTCCCGCTGATCAGCCAGGAAAACCAACCGATGACCGGGGCGGCGCCCTTCAACGCGGCGCGCCGTCCCGCCAAGGCAAGGAGAACGCGATGGCTGGCGTCAACAAGGTGATCATCATCGGCAACCTGGGCCGCGATCCCGAGATCAAGTACACCCAGAGCAACGTGCCGGTGGCGAACCTCTCGGTCGCGACCACCGAGAGCTGGAAGGACAAGAACAGCGGGGAGTGGCAGGAGAAGACGGAGTGGCACCGCGTCGTCGCCTGGCGCCACCTCGCCGAGCGCGCCGAACGTTACCTGCGCAAGGGCAAGCAGGTCTACGTCGAGGGCCGGCTCGAGACGCGCAAGTGGCAGGGCCAGGACGGCCAGGACCGCTACACGACCGAGATCATCGCGAACCAGCTGATGCTCCTCGGCCGGCGCGACGAGGGCGAAGGCCAGGGCGGCGGCGGCGGTGGCGGCGGCAGCTACGGCGAGGGCCCCGCGCGCGGCGGCCGCGGCGGCGCCGGCGGCTTCAGCCCCGACCCGATGGGCGATCCCGGCCCCTCGGACGACGACGACCTGCCGTTCTGAGCGGCAGCCCGACCGGTTCCCTGAACGCGGAGAAGGCCCCGTCCGGGGCCTTCTCTGTCGGTGCGCCGGGGCGGCGCCTCAGGCGACGGTCAGCCCCAACTTGCGCCGGATCTCGTCCTGCACCTGATCGGGCTTCAGGATGCCGTCGACGTCCACGACCAGGCCGTGTTCGCGGAAGAACCCCAGGACCGGCGCCGTCTGCGCGTGGAAATCGGCCAGGCGGGCGGCGATGGCCGCCGGGTTGTCGTCATCGCGCGCCCGGATGCCGCCGCCGCAGTCGTCGCACACGCCGCTCGTGCGCGGCGGCGTGCCATGCAGGTTCCAGTCCCGCCCGCAGTCGGCGCAGACGCGGCGCGCCAGCATGCGCGCCGTCACGACCCGGTCCGGAACCACCACGTTGATGACCGCGTCCAGCGGCACCTGTTCCAGCAGGTAGATCGCCTGCGCCAGGTCGCGCGGGTAGCCGTCCAGCACGAAGCCGGACTCGCAGTCGCCTTCGCCGAGGCGCGTGCGCAGCACCTGGTTGACGATGGTGTCGGGCACGAGGTGCCCGCCGGCGACCAGCTCACGGATCGTCTCGCCCAGGCGCGTGCCGGCGCGGATGTGGCCGCGGAACACCTCGCCCATGGAGATGTGAACCAGGCCGTATTCGGTCGCCAGAAGCCTGGCCTGGGTGCCCTTGCCGCTGCCCTGGATGCCCATGATCACGTACTTGGCCATGCGCGAACACTCCCGGCTGGGGATACTCCACCGGTCGGGTTATCGGCCGCGTTCGCTCGGCCTGTAGTTCTGATCGCCGCTCAGGACCGGGCCAGGCACCAGCGGTACAGGCCGCAGTCGTCGCACTTCGGCGCCCGGGCCCGGCAGGTCTTGCGCCCGTGATCGATGAGCAGGTGCCCGAAGTCGCGCCAGTCGGCGCGGGGCACGCATTCGTTGAGCTGGCGCTCGGCTCTCACCGGGTCGTCCTGATCGGTCAGGCCGAGCTTGCGCGAGATGCGCCCGACGTGCGTGTCGACCACCACGCCGGCCGGCTCGCCGTGCACCTCGCCGAGCACCACGTTGGCCGTCTTGCGGCCGCAGCCCGGCACCTCGACCAGCTCGTCGATGTCCGCCGGCAGCCGGCCGCCGTGGCGCTCCAGCAGGTGACGGGCGGCGCCCTGCAGGGACTTCGCCTTGTTGCGGTAGAAACCCGTCGAGCGGATCGCCTCTTCGATCTCCGCGAGCGGCGCGGCGGCGAAGTCGGCGGGCGTCGGGAACCGTCGGAACAGGCCCGGGGTGACCTGGTTGACGCGGGCGTCGGTGCACTGGGCCGAGAGGATCGTCGCCACCAGCAGCTGCCAGTCGTCCCCGTGCGCGAGGCTGCACCGCGTGTCCGGGAATTCCGCCCGCAGCGCGGCGATGATCGCTCCCGCCTTGGCCCGCCGCCGGCGCAGCGGCTCGAGGCCGGGGGCAGTCGGGGCCGCGGTCTTCGGTCGCGCGCCCTTCGTCGTCGCGGTCTGCTTCGCGACGGAATCGGCGGCGGTCGGCGCCTTGCGCGAAGGGCGCGGAGCGGGTGCCATCGGCGTCCTTTCCCGGCGCGGGACGGGGATCGCGTCCGGCGCGCAGCCTTGACAGGGACAACGGCGACTGCTATCTATTGCGGCCTGCCGGGACGGATCGGGTCTCCGCGCCGCGACCTACGCTACACGCGGTCCCCCGCCACGGCCACACCGGAATCCGGTGCGCCGCTAGCTCAACTGGTAGAGCAACTGACTCTTAATCAGTAGGTTCGGGGTTCAAGTCCCTGGCGGCGTACCAACCATGAAGCAAGGACCCGCGGCATCGCCGCGGGTCCTTGGCTTACGCAGAGGCGTGAAACGCCGCTCGGACGGCCGCCGCGCTCAGACCTTCGCGTTCTGCTTGGCCCACACTCCGTACTGCTTGTCCGACTTCTGGATGTGGTTGCGGACCCAGTCGCGCAGGAAGCCCATCAGTTTGACGGAGATCATGGCCTTGCCGGTATCGTATTCGGCCTTGAAGGCGGCGACCTGCTTCATCAGCTCGGCGTGTTCCTTCTTCTGCTGGGCCAGCCCGGGGTAGCCGATGCGCTCCATGTATCTTTCTTCCGATGCGAAATGGCCCTGCGTGTAGCGGGCCAGTTCGTTGAACACGCGGTCCATCTCTTCCTTGGTCTTGCCCTGCTTCATCGCCTCGTTCAGGTCGTTGATCAGCGCGATGAGCTTCTTATGCTCGTCGTCCATGCCCGACACATCGACGCTAAGGCTCGAGTTCCAGTCCAGCAGCGCCATCTCGGTCCTCCTTGTGGTTCGTGGACGGCTTTGACACGGCCCCACCATTCCGCTCACATGGGCGTGCCGGCGGCGACGCACGGGAATCGACCGTCTCTATCCCCGGGTCAGTTCGCGATTCCGGCCCCGGCAGGGGCAAGATCGACTGAAGGGCCGGGTGATGAACCCGCGACGGCCCGGCTCCGCGTCGCCGTGCCGATCCGGTCGACGACGTCCACCAGACGCTCGGCCAGGCCCGACAACTCCTGGCAGCCCGCGGCGGTCTGTTCGCTGCCGGCGGCGTTCGCCTGCACCATCTGGTCCAGGTCGGCGACCCCCTCGTTGATCTGATGGATTCCGCACGCCTGCTCGCCCGTGGCCGCGGCCACTTGCTGGGACAGGTCGTTCAGCCGATCGATTCCGGTGATGATCTCCTCGAGCGTCGCCCG
>VGXH01000335.1 GCA_016873405.1 bacterium | reverse complement strand
GGAGCCTGGCGGCGCGCGCGGGGACCTTTCGGGGCCATCGCGGTCAGGCGCCCGGGCGCTGGTCCGCCCGGCGATCGACGACGCGCACATCCAGGCCCAGGCGGGCGGCCAGTTCCCGGGCGGAACGTTCGGCGGCCTCGCGCTCGTCCCAGCCGCCGGCGCGGACCCGCCACACCGGCCGGCCGCTCTGGTCGCTGCCCTCCTCCAGGGCCAGTGTCGGCACGTGGTCGGCCAGGCGGCGCCGGAAGTCCTCGGCCCGGGCGTGATCCGCGAAGGCGCCCAGCTGCAGCGCGAAGCGACCGCCCGCGTCCGCGGGCGCGGGCGGCGGTTGCGGCCGGTCCGCTTCCTCGTCGGCCGCGGCGGCGGCGGGCTCCGTCGGCGCCGCAGGGCGGGCGCCGGCTTCGGCCAGCGCGCGGCGGATCTCGAGCACCGTCAGGCTGCCGGGATCCAGCTTTTCGGTCTGCGCGGCCAGCGCGGCGGCTTCGCGCGCGCGACCGGCGCGCAGCAGCGCGCGGCAGCGGCCGGCCGCCAGGCGGCGGCGCAGGGCCGAGTCGGCCCGCTCGGCGGCGTCGTACCAGGAGAGCGCCCCCGGCGCGTCACCGCCCGCCAGGGCGATGTCGCCGAGCATCGCGCGCGACAGGCCGTGGTCCGGATCGCCGCCCGGCACCGCCACCAGCACCTCGCGCGCGCGGGGTCCGCGTCCCAGCGCCACCAGGGCGCGGGCGACCAGCACCCGCAGCGCGCCCGGCTGCCGGTCGGCATCGTCCAGCAAGGGCGCCAGGATCTTCAACGAAGCGCCGGCGCGCCCGCGTCCCAACTCGATCTCGGCCGCTTCGAGCGCGAGCCGCAGGCGCATCGCCGGGGGCAGTCGCCGCTGGTCCAGCCCTTCCTGCAGGAGGGCCAAAGCCGCGGCCGGGTCCGCGGCCAGGCGGGAGCGCCACAGGCGCTCCTCGCCGGGTGGGGCCTCGCGGTCGTCGCGCGCGGCCTCGGCGCGGGCCTGGTCCCAGGCGCCGGCGGCGAAGAGCTCCGCGGTGCGGGCGACGTCCGCGCGAGCGGACCCGGCGACCGCGCCCGCCGTCAGGCCCGCGATCAGGATCAGCGCCGGTGCGGGCGTCCGCGTCGTCGCGCGGCCGCTCACGTCACGACTCCTCGCGTCGTCGCGGCGCGCGGCGGTGGGTGCGGAAGCCGCGGCAGTCCGGGCAGAACCAGCGCACCCGTTCGTCGGCGCGCCCGCAGGTCGCGCACATCCAGTCGATGGGCGGCCGCGGCATCTGCAGGAACTTCCAGACGCGCGCGAAGGCCGTCTCGGGGTTCTCCCGCACCAGCAGGCGAAGGTACGGCGCCGCCACGTCCGGGGTCAGGTCGCTCTGCCCGGACTTGATGGTCAGCACGCGCGTCGCGCGGTCCCGCTGGTCGAGCTTCTCGTAGAGGATGGCCAGGTTGATCGCGAACGTGGCGGGCGCGTTCGCGCCCAGGCAGGCCGTCTCCAGCAGGGGGATCGTGCGCGTGAACTGGCCGCCGCGCAGCAGCGCGTCCTGCAGCAGCGGCAGGAAGATGTCCAGCTCCTCCGGGTGGTCGAGCAGGTTCTCGGTCACCTCGGTCAGCGCGGCGGCCGCGTCGTCGGCGCGGGCGGCCAGGATGGCCCGCACCAGCGCGGCGCGCGTGCCGCTCTCGGGCATGCTCTCGACGTCGCGCAGCCGGGCGCGGGCCTCGCCGGTCTCCCCGGCCAGGGCGTGCCCCACGGCGCGGTCGAGCTGGAAGCTGGCGTAGGCCTCGCGGAACCAGACCGCTTCGCGTTCGGTGATGTGGCGCGGCGCCTGCTTGAGCACGCGCGCGGCGTTGGGCAGGTCGCCGAGGCCCTGGTGCTGCGCGAAGCGCGCGCTCCAGTAACGCCTGCTCTCCAGGGCGTGCCGCTGCAGCGTGTCCAGCACCTGGCCGGCCTCGGTGAACTGCCGGAGCGCCAGGAGGTCCTCGGTCAGCGCCAGGCCCGCGGCGATCTTTTGATCGGCTGCCAGTTCGCCGCGCATGGTCAGTCCGCGGTGCAGCACCACCGCGCGCGCGGGTTCGCCCAGTTCGCGCAGCAGGTTGCCGAGGTAGAGGAACGGCTCGAAGGAGTCGGGCTGCTTCTGCACGACGCGCTTGAGGATGGCGGCGGCCTCGTCGCGCTCGCCCGCGATCCACAGCTGCAACGCGTGCTGGTAGTCGTCGGTCTTGGCTTCGGGACGGGGCCGCACCCAGATGCGCCACAGCACGACGGCCGCCGCGACGGCGGCGCTGCCGACGACCAGCCAGGTCAAGAAGTCACTCAAGGCTGCCGTCCTTCGCGACGAGCGCCGCGCTCCCGTCCTCGCGCAGCGGCAGCGTGCGCAGGTCGGCCAGCTCGCGGTCCTTGTCCCGGTTCAGCTTGCGCAGTCGCGAGAGGTCGCGCTGCAGACGCACCTCGCGGAAGAGCGCCAGCAGCAGCGCCACCGCGAAGCCGACCATGAAGCTGACGACGACGATCCAATACATGGACACGCCCAGGTACGACGTGCCGAACAGGTTGATGTCCACCGACTGTCCGCTGTTGGTCACGAAGAAGTAGACCAGCGCGAAGAGCAGGACGAGGAAGAGCAGCCCCTTGACGATCCACACGTCGGCACCTCGATTCGCGGTATTCCTGTCCCCCCGGCGCCGCCGGCGCCCTCAGGCGCCCAGGCGCTCCCCGAAGAACGTGGTCGCGTCCCAGCCCGTCAACCGCACCGTCACCCGTTCGCCGGGAGCGACCTGCGGTCCGCTGACGATCACCTTGCGGTTGTTGGCGGTCCGCAGCCGCCAGGCGCCGACCGGGCGCCGGGCGGGCCCCTCGCCCACCGCCGTGACCTCCAGGCCGACCTGGGCCGCGGCCAGACGCGCCCAGATCCCCTGCTGAGCGTCCACCAGCTCGGCCAGGCGCTCCTTCTTGGCCGCGGCGGGCACGTCGTCCGCCAGGCGGGCCGCCGGCACGCCCGGCCGCTCGCTGTACTTGAACGAGAAGATCTGGTCGTACTGTACCCGCTGGACGAGATCCAGGGTAGCGCGGAAATCGGCCTCGGTCTCCCCCGGGAAGCCGACGATGAAATCCGACGAGAACGTGACCCCGGGAATCGCCCGGCGGGCGTAGTCGACCATCTCCAGGTACTGGCCGGCGGTGTAGAGGCGCTTCATGCGCCGCAGGACGGCGTCCGATCCGCTCTGGGCCGGCACGTGCAGCCAGGGACACACCTTGTCCAGGCGCCCGATGGCGTCCATCAGGTGAGGATGCATGTCCCGGGGGTGCCCGGTCAGGAACCGGATCCGCTCCAGCCCGTCCACGCCGGCGACCTGTTCGAGCAAAA
>VGXH01000334.1 GCA_016873405.1 bacterium | reverse complement strand
GGGGGGCAATTTCCTCCCCCTCGCTCGGACCTTCGTGAATAGTCCGGGCTAGCCGCCGCGCGGTCCGGCAGCCGAGGCGGCGGGTCCCGGCCGGGGCCCGCCGCCGTCTTCCGTGCGCCGGCCGCAGCCCCCCCGCCGCGCGCCGCGCGAACCCGCCCGCCGGCCAATCCCTGACCTGCCCGGCTCGTTTCCGCCCGCGCCGGCGGCGCCTGCCCGCGCGCGCAATCGATCCCCATACGGGGTTCGCGTAGTCGTCCCCCGGGTCGCCGCTTCAGGCCAACTCGTTTTCCGACAGCAAGTTGAAGCCCGCGCCGGCGTGGCGGGCGCGGCGCAGGTCGGCGGCCCAAGTGCCGCCGTTGCGGCCGGGAGTTCGGAACACCTCTTGCGATGCCGCCCGCGGCAGGACCGCGGCCGACTGGGCCCAAGGAGGGGGTATGCGACAGGTGGACTCGGCCTCATGACCAATGCCGCGAGCAGTCCGGCGCGCACCAAGCGCCTCGGCCAGATCCTCGTCAAAGCGGGCACGCTGACGCCGGAGAAGCTCGACCTGGCGCTGCGCGAGCAGAAGCAGACGGGCGAGAAGCTGGGCGCGGTGCTGCAGAGGCTGGGCATCTGCTCGGAGCGCGAGATCGCGAAGGTGCTGGCCGGGCAGGCCGGCGTCGAGTGCGTCGACCTGACGAAGCTCGAGATCGACCGCGCGGTCGTGCGCCAGATCGAGCGCGAGTACGCCGAGGCGAAGTCGCTGATCCCCCTGCGCCTGCGCGGCAGCACGCTGCAGGTCGCGATGGCCAACCCCCTGGACCTGGCCACGGCCGACGAACTGGCGCGGCTGACCGGCAAGTACATCGAGGTGGTTCACGCCCCCGAGAGCGAGATCAAGGACGCCATCGTCCGCCACTTCGGCGGGCAGAGCGGCGCCGCCGACGACATCCCGCACCTGGTCGAGGCGGCGCGGCGCGCGCTGGCGGCGGGCGGCTCGCAGGCCCAGGAGGACTCGCCGTACATCCGCCTGGTCGACGCGCTGCTGAGGCAGGGCGTGGCCGACGGCGCCACCGACATCCACATCGAGCCCGAGGAGAAGGTGCTCCGCTGCCGCTATCGCATCGACGGGCGGCTGGCGCAGGGCGCGGTGCTGCCGCAGGAACTGCTGCCGATCGTCGTGACGCGCGTGAAGATCATGGCCGAGATGAACATCTCCGAGACGCGCGTGCCGCAGGACGGGCGCATCTTCTTCGACGCCGGCCGCAAGAAGGTGGACATGCGCGTGTCCACGTTCCCGACCGTGCACGGCGAGACCATCGTCTGCCGCATCCTGGACAAGGAGGCGCTGATCGTCGGTCTGGACCGCCTGCGGATGCCGGCGCCGATGCTCGAGCGGTTCAAGCGCGACATCACGCGGCCCAACGGGATCATCCTGGTGACCGGGCCCACCGGTTCCGGCAAGACGACCACGCTCTACTCGGCGCTCACGTTCCTGAACCGGCCGGACACCAAGATCATCACGCTGGAGGATCCGGTCGAGTACGAGCTGCCGGTCATCAATCAGGCGCAGGTGAACAGCGCCAAGGGCTTCACCTTCGCCAAGGGCCTGCGCGCGATCCTGCGCCAGGACCCGGACATCCTGCTGGTCGGCGAGATCCGCGACGTGGAGACCGCCCAGCTGGCCATCCGCGCCGCGCTGACCGGCCACCTGGTCTTCAGCACCCTGCACACCAACAGCGCCGCCGGCGCCGTGCCGCGCCTGCTGGACATGGGCGTCGAGCCGTTCCTGCTCTCGGCCACGTTGGTGGCCATCGTGGCGCAGCGGCTGGTGCGCCAGGTCTGCGACGGCTGCGGCGAGCCGGTGGCGCCGGACCCGGCGCAGATGGAACAGCTGGGGCTGTCCGCCGCGGACCTGGAGGGCGCCACCCCGCGCGTGGGGCGCGGCTGCGGGCTGTGCCGCCAGACCGGCTACCGCGGCCGCCTGGCCGTCTTCGAATACCTCGGCATCGACACCGCGCTGCGGCGGCACATCGCCGAGCGCCACGACGTCGCCGACCTCGAGCGCGCCGCCCGCGAAGCCGGCCAGGCGTTCCTGCGCCAGGACGCGCTCGCGAAGTTCCGCGACGGTCGCACCACGCTGGCCGAAGTGATGAGGGTCGTCACATGAGGGAATTCCGCTACAGCGCGCTGACGGCGTCCGGCGCCACGATCACCGGCATGCGCCGCGCGGCGAGCGCCGACCAGCTGGCCGGCGCCCTCCTCGAGCAGGGCCTGGTGCTGCTGTCCAGCCGCCCCGCGCTGGGGGCGCTGGGCGGCGTCTGGTCCCCGGCGCGCCGGGCCGCGCGCAAGCACCTCCGCTCGTTCACGCAGCACATGGCCACCAGCCTGACCGCCGGCGTGCCGGCCGTGACGGCCCTGCGGGACTACGAGGGCCAGTGCGAGGGGCCGTTCGCCGACCTGATGGCCGACCTGCGCACGGCCGTCAACGGCGGGTCGCAACTCGACGAGGCGCTGGGCCGCCATCCCCACATCTTCGCGCCGGTCTACCTGGCGCTGGTCTCGGCGGGCCAGAGCACAGGCGGGCTGGACGTCGCCTTCAACCAGTTGACGGCCTACCTCGAATGGCAGGACGACCTGCGCAGCCAGACCACGCAGGCGCTCATCTACCCGGCCATGCTGCTGATCGGCGTGATCGGGCTCTTCCTGCTGATGGTGCTGTTCGTGATGCCGCGATTCGGGGGGCTGTTCGCGGACTCGGGCCTGGAACTGCCGTCCCTGACCCGCGCCATGCTCGCTGCGGGCGACTTCTGCGGTCGCTGGTGGTGGGCTCTCGGCCTGGGCGCCGCCGCGCTGGCCGTGGCCGGCCGTCTGGTCACGGCCACGGCCCGCGGCGCCTTCCTGCGCGACCGCCTGCTGCTGCGGATCCCGGTCGTCGGCGTCTTCCTGGGCAAGCTGGCGCTGTCGCGCTTCGCCAAGACGTTCGCGGTGGTCTTCGCCGCCGGCGTCGACCTGCTGCGCCTGCTGGACCTCTTGCGCGGGGTGGTCGGCAACCGTGTGATGGCGGCGCAGTTGAGGAACGTTCGCGCCCAGGTGGCCAGCGGTCTGTCGCTGACGGAGGCGTTCGCCGCCGCGGACACGTTCCCGCCGCTGGTGCAGCGCATGATCGCCGTGGGCGAGCGCACCGGCTCGCTGGACAAATCGCTGCTCACGGTCTCCACGCACCTGGACAAGGAGCTGCCGCGGGACCTCAAGAAGGCGTTCACCGTGTTCGAGGGACTGGTGCTGGTGCTGCTGGGCGCCATGGTCTGCCTGGCCGCGCTGTCGCTGCTGATGCCGATCATGTCGATCCGCTCGGCGCTGGACTAGGAGCGGGGAGGAGACCGT
>VGXH01000333.1 GCA_016873405.1 bacterium | reverse complement strand
GGGGCTCGCGCATCAGCGCGATGTCCCCGGGCCAGCGGCGGTAATGGTCGCAGGCCACGTCGCCGGTGTCGCCGCCGGCGATGCGTCCCGGCTGGTGCGCGAACACGTGCCAGTTGCTGGGGCCGGCGCCGTCGGCCAGCGGCGAGCCCTCGATCTGGTACGCCGAGGTGGCGGCGCCCCAGAGGAAGCCGGCGGGGAAGCCCTTGCTCACGCGTTGCCTCCGCCGGGGCCGAGCGTGATGGCCACTTCATGGCGGCGGCCGTCGCGCAGCAGCGGCAGGCAGGCCCGGCCGTCCCGGGGCGCCACGGGCTTGCCGTCGACGCTCGCCGCGACGACCGCCTGCGAGCAGCCGCTCGGGTTCGTGACCCTCACCTCGTACGTCGTGCGCTCGCGCGGCAGTCGCCAGGTCACCTTGAAGCCCGGCCAGTCGTCGGGGACGCACGGCGCCACGACGAGCGTGTCGCCGCCCTCGGTGCGCAGGCCGAGGATCGACTCCAGCGCCACGCGCTGCAGCCAGCCCGACGAGCCGGTGTACCAGGTCCAGCCGCCGCGGCCGACGTGCGGCGCGGCGCCGTAGACGTCGGCGGCCACCACGTAGGGCTCGACCATGTAGCGCGCCACCTGCTCCGGCGTCGTCGCGTGGAGGATCGGGTTGAGCAGGTCCAGAAGCCGCGCGGCGCGCCCGCGCCGCCCCAGCTTGGCCATGGCTCGCACCACCCAGGTGGCGGCGTGCGTGTATTGCCCGCCGTTCTCGCGCACGCCGGCCACGTAGCCGCGGATGTAGCCCGGATCGCGCTGGGTATCGACGAAGGGCGGCGTCAGCAGCCGGACCAGGCGCTCCTCGTCGCTGATGAGCTGGGCCTCGACCTGGTCCATCGCCGCGGCGGCGCGCTCCGGCGGCGCCACGCCCGACAGCACCGACCAGGCCTGCGCCAGGGCGTCGATGCGGCACTCGCGGTTCTCGCGCGAGCCCAGCGGAGCGCCGTCGTCGTAGTAGCCCCGGCGGTACCACCCGCCGTCCCAGCCGCCCTCGTTGAGGGCCGCGGCCAGGCGCTCGCGGTGGGCGCGGTAGCGCGCGGCGCGCGCCGTCTCGCCGCGCTCCTCGCACAGCGGCGCGAAAGCGTCGATGATCGCGACCAGGAAGAAGCCCATCCAGGTGCTCTCGCCGCGGCCGAGGCGGCCGACGCGGTTCATGCCGTCGTTCCAGTCGCCGGTGCCGAACAGCGGCAGGCCGTGCGCGCCCACCGCCAGGGAGCGGTCCAGCGCGCGGCAGCAGTGCTCGAAGACCGTGCCTTCGCTGCCCGAAGGCTTCGCGTGGACGAAGATCTCGTCCTCGCCGTCGGGCAGCGCAGGCGCCGTAAGGTACGGGGCCACCTCGTCGAACACGGCGCGGTCACCGGTCTGCCGCGCGTACTCGCAGGCGATGCAGGGCAGCCACAGCAGGTCGTCGGCGAAGCGCGTGCGGATGCCGGCCGTCAGCGGCGGATGCCACCACCCCAGCACGTCGCCCTCGACGAACTGGTGGCCGGCGTGCAGCAGGATCTGGCGTCGGGTCAGCTCGGGCCAGCAGGGGAGCAGCGCCAGCGAGTCCTGCAGCTGGTCGCGGTAGCCGTAGGCGCCGCCGGACTGGTAGAAGGCCGAGCGGCCGCGCACGCGGCACGACAGCGTCTGGTAGGCCAGCCAGCCGCCGAGCATCAGGTCGAGCGCGGGCGAGGGCGATTCGACCGTCAGGGCGCCCAGCCCGTCCCGCCAGAAGCTGCGCGCGTCAATCAGCGCTTCGGCGCAGGCGTCCGCCGTGGCCAGCTGCGCCGCCACCGCCAGCGCTCCCGCAACGCCCCGTTCCTGGCCCAGGACGAAGTACACGTCGCGGTGGTCGCCATCGTGCGCGGGGATCTCGAAGCTCACCTGCAGGGCGAAGCACGGCTCCAGGTCCGCGCCCGTCCGCTGCTCGAGCGAAGACGCCGCCAGCGCCGCGGGCGCCGACGGATCGCGGTCGGCGCCCAGGTACCAGGCCAGGTCGCAGGTCGCGCGGACCGCGGCGTCGGGAGCGCCGGTCACGGCGGTCGAGAAGGCCACGTGGTCGGCGAAGGCGCCGCGGCCGACGCCGCGGGCCAGCAGGACCCCGGAATCCGCGTCGCGCGAGGTGACGATGCCGCCGCCGTCGGGCCCGCGCCGGCCGCCGTCGCCGAGCAGGGAGCAGGCGAAGAGCGAGAGGCGGCGGCTGGCTGGCCCCGGGTTCTTCACGCGGACGCGGCAGATGCGCGCCGGCAGGTCGCGGTCGACGAACACCGTCGTCTCGACCTCCAACCCGCCGGCCCGGCGCCGCCACGTGGTGCAGCCGAAGCCGTGGCGGACCTCGGCCGGGCCGCCGCCGTGAAGCGATCCGGCCACCGGGCCGGGCAGGCAGGGCAGCCAGGCGCCCGTCTCGTCGTCGCGCAGGTGGAACGTCTCGGACGGCGGGTCCAGGACCGGGTCGTTGCTCCAGGGGGTCAGCCGGTTCTCGCGGCTGTTGTCGCACCAGGACGCGCCCAGGGCGGTCTCGCTGGCGATGCAGCCGAAACGCTCGTTGGCGATGACGTTCGTCCACGGCAGCGGCGGCAGGCGCAGGCGCCCGTCGGCGCCCGGTTCGAGGCGGATGACGTACTCGTCCCCGTCCTTCGCGAAGCCGCCCAGGCCGTTGAAGAACGTCAGCTCCTCGGTCGGGTCCTGGCGGCGGGGAGACGGCGCCATGAGCGCCGCGGGACGCGTCGCCGACGCCGTGAGAGCAGACGACTTGCCGCGGGCCGCCGGCCGGCGCTCGGGCGGCAGGCCCAGGTCGCGCCAGAAGGCGAGGCATCGGTCCGCCGCGCTCTCGTCGCCCGCCCCGCACGGCTCCGGATCGGGCGACGATCCGCCGTCTCCCGCCAGCAGCCCGGCGGCCAGGGCGCGGGCCCGCGCTTCCGCCGCGACGTCCCAGCCCCGGCGGGCGCGGTCGGCCGCGGCGACGGCGGCGGCGTCCGCGAACACGGCGGCCACCGCCGCGTCGTCTCGGACAAGGTCCGCCAGCGCCAGCGCGGACTCGCGATCGTCCGCCACGCCCAGCAGGAAGGCCAGGCGCGCGACGGCGCCCGGCGCCACGGTCAGCGCGCGACGCAGGCTGACGACCGGATCCAGCACGTTGCCCGTCGTCCCGGACAGGACGGCGCCGGGGTCCAGGGCCGCCGGCTCGTCCCGGTGGCGTCCGCGCCCGCGCCAGCGCAGGCGGTCGGTCTCCCACTGCAGATCGCCGCCGCCGCCGACGGCGTGCACCAGCACGGGCCAGCTCTCGTCCGGCGAGCGCGCGCGGCGGCGCGCCAGCAGGGCGCCGCGTTCGGGCGCCGCCTCGGTCTGCA
>VGXH01000332.1 GCA_016873405.1 bacterium | reverse complement strand
CCCCGCTCTACAGCGGGGACTACCAGTTGACCGGTTCGGACAGCGCGCTGCAGGAGATCGACCTGACCGGCGCGGGCGTCCAGGTCAGCGGCCCGTTCCGCGTGGGCCTCGAGTTCCAGCACAGCGGCCTGCCCTCGATCGCGCGCGACAGCGACGGCCTCACCGCGGCGCGGAACTTCATCGACGCGCAGGGCTTCGGTTGGGTCGACTCCGCCCTGTTCGGCATCCCCGGCGACTGGATCATCCGCGCCTACGTCCAACCGGCCGGCGGCGGGGGCGGCGGCGAAGTGCGCAACGACGCCTTCGAACCCGGCCTGTCGGTCGGCTTCCAGGGCGGGTTCGTGGCCGGCGAGACAGGGGCGGCGCGCCTGCTGCCGGCCGGCGCGTTTCCCCAGGTGCTCGGCGCGGTGCGGTTCCTGTTCGGCGGCGCCACCGGCACGCGCACCGTCACGCTCCGCGTCTGGGACGATCCGCTGGGCGCGGCCGCCCCGGGCAGCGAGCTGTTCAGCGGCGACTTCCAGGTGACGGCCGCGGACAACGCGCTCCAGGAGATCGACCTGCCCGGCGCCGGCGTGGTGGTCGCAGGGCCGTTCCGCGTCGGCATCGAGTTCCAGCACGACGGACTGCCCTCGATCGCGCGCGACCACGACGGCATCACTCCCGGCCGGAACTTCGTCAACGCGCTGGGCCTCGGCTGGGTCACGGCCGCTTCGCTGGGCATCACCGGCGACTGGATCATCCGCGGCGTCATGGCCGGGCCGGCCGGCGGGGACGAGCCGCAGATCCTGTCGGTGGCCGACATCGGCAACGACCAGGGGCGCAAGGTGCGCGTGCGTTTCGCCTCGTCCGCGCAGGACGCGCCCGGGGCCGCGACGCCCGTCACGGCGTACGAGATCTACCGCCGCGCCGACCTGGTCGGCGGCGCCGCGCCGGCCGGGGACATCGGCCCGGCGGCGCCCCTGCTCGACGGCTGGGACTACGTCGCCAGCGCGCCGGCCCACGGCGAGGACATCTACAGCCTCGTCGTGCCGACGCTGGCCGACTCGACCATCGCCGACGGCCAGCACTGGTCGGTGTTCCTGGTGCGCGCGGCGACCGCTTCCCCGTACGTGTTCTTCGATTCGGCTCCCGATTCCGGTTGGTCGCTCGACAACCTGGCGCCGTCGGCGCCGACGGGCCTCGTGCTGAGCGGCGGCGTGCTGTCGTGGGCGCCCTCGCCCGCTGCCGACTTCGACTATTTCTCGGTGTACGGGTCGACGGTCCCCGTCCTGGACGGCTCGGCCACGCTCGTCGCCCACACGACGGGGACGAGCCTGCCCGCGGGCGGCGCGGCACATCCGTACTACTTCGTCACCGCAACGGATTTCGCCGGCAACCGCGGGCCGGCGGCGGCGCTGTTGGCGGCCACCGGCGTCGAGCAGCCGGCCGGCGCTCCGGCGTGGGCGCTGTCGGCGTGGCCGAATCCGTTCAACCCGCGCACGACGGTGGTGCTGGACCTGCCGGCGCCGGCCGCGGCCCTGCTCGACGTCTACGCGCTGGACGGCACGCGCGTGCGGCGCCTCCTGGACGAGCCCTTGGCCGCCGGGCGCCACGCCGTCGTTTGGGACGGGCGCGACGACGGCGGCCGGGCCGTGGCGGCCGGCCACTACGTGGCGCGGCTGCGGGCCGGCGAGCGGACCCTCAGCCGGCGGCTGACCCTCGTGCGCTGAGCCGCCGCCGGCGATTCGGCGCGGGAACAGGAAGGTGAGCGATGCGCCGAAAGCTGGCGCGCGTGGCGGTCGGCGGCCTGGTCGGCGTCTCGGCATTGCTGCTGGTCTTCGTCCTGGCTGGCACCCTGCTGCTGCGCGGCAGCCTGGCGCGCCTGGACGGCACCGGCGCGGTGCCGGGGCTGGGGGCCGCGGTCACGATCGAGCGCGACGCGCTGGGCGTGCCGCGGGTGTCGGCCGAGTCGCCGGCCGACGCCGCCCGGGCGCTGGGCTGGCTGCACGCGCAGGAGCGCTTCTTCCAGATGGACCTGCAGCGGCGCGCCGCGGCGGGCGAGCTGTCGGCCCTGCTGGGGCCGGCGCTGCTGCCCGCCGACCGCAACGTGCGCCGGCACCGGTTCAGCGAGCGGCTGGAGGCGTCGTTGCTGGCGCTGGACGAGCCCTCGCGCGCGCTGCTGGACGCCTACGTCGCCGGGGTCAACGCCGGCCTGGGCGACCTGCGCGCGCGTCCGCCCGAATACCTGCTCCTGCGGCAGCGCCCGCGACCCTGGCGCCCGCTCGATTCGCTGTTGGTCGTCGCTGCGATGTACCTGGACCTGGGCTTGTACACCGCCGACGTGGACCTGGCGCGGGGGTTTGTCCACGAGTCCCTCGCGCCGGCGCTGGCGGCGTTCGTGACGCCGGCGGCGGGGCATTGGGACGCGCCGCTGCTCGCGGGCGGGCCGGCGCTGCCGCCGGTGCCCGGGATAGCTGCCTGCGAATCCGAAGCACGACCGGCGGTGCCCGGCGCTGCCGCCGCCGAGGCCGTCCCGACGCACGATCGCAAGGGCAGCAACAGCTGGGCCGTGGCCGGCCGCCTGACGCGGCACGGCGGCGCCCTGCTGGCCAACGACATGCACCTGAGCCTCGCCTTGCCGAACATCTGGTACCGGGCGGAGGTGCGGCAGGGCGCGGGCGCCGCCGCGACGTGGGCCGTCGGCGTCACGCTGCCGGGCGTGCCCGGGGTCGTCGCCGGCAGCAACGGACGCGTGGCGTGGGGCTTCACCAACGCCTACTGCGACTGGCTCGACCTGGTGGCGCTGGAGGTCGACCCGGCGGACTTGAACCGCCACCGCGTGCCCGGCGGCTGGGACACGCTGCGCACGCGCGTCGAAGTGATCACCGTGGCCGGACGCGCGCCCGACACGCTGCGGGTGCGCGAGTCGTGCTGGGGGCCGCTGTGGGCCCGCGACGGCCGGGGCCGCCCGCTGGCGTTGCGTTGGGCGGCGCACGATTCCGGCTCGGTGAACCTGGAACTGCTGCGCATGGCCGCCGCGCGGTCGGTCGATGAGGCGCTGGCTTTGGCGCCGCGGCTGGGCATCCCCGGGCAGAATCTGGTCTGCGCCGACGGCGACGGGCGCATCGCCTGGACCATCGCCGGGCGCGTGCCGCGCCGGTTCGGCTGGGATGGGCGGACGCCTGCCTCCTGGGCCGACGGCGCCTGCGGTTGGGACGGCTGGCTCGGGGCGGCGGCGCAGCCGCGGCTGCTCGACCCGGACGAGGGTCGCCTGTGGACGGCGAACAACCGCGTGGCCGGTGGTCCGGACCTGGACGCGCTCGGTGACGGCGGCTACGCGCTGGGAGCTCGCGCGCTGCAGATCCGCGACGGACTGCGCGAGTTGGAGCGGCCGGCCGAGGCCGA
>VGXH01000331.1 GCA_016873405.1 bacterium | reverse complement strand
GGGGGGCGTCGACGTCGTCGCCGTTGATCTTCAGGTCCAGGCGCACCAGGTCGTCGGCCCGGTGCTTGAGGTACTCGTAGTCCAGCGAGGCATAGCCGCGCGTGACCGACTTCAGCTTGTCGTAGTAGTCGACCACCAGCTCGTTCAGCGGCAGGTCGAAGACCAGGTTCACGCGTTCGACGTCCAGGTACTCCATCTTGGTCTGCACGCCGCGCCGCTCGAGCGAGATCTGGATGACGGCGCCCACGTACTCCTTGGGCGTGATCACGGAGGCGCGCACGATCGGCTCGCGGATCTCGGCGATGACCTTCGGGTCCGGCAGCAGCGCGGGGTTCTCGCACAGTTGCACGGTGCCGTCGCGCAGCAGCACCTCGTACTCCACGTTGGGCAGCGTCGCGATGAGGTTCAGGCTGTACTCGCGCTCGATCCGCTCCTGGACGATCTCCAGGTGCAGCAGGCCGAGGAACCCGCAACGGAAGCCGAAGCCCAGCGCGGCCGAGGTCTCCTTCTCCCAGGTCAGCGAGGCGTCGTTGAGCTGCAGCTTCTGCAGCGCGTCCAGCAGCGCGTCATACTGGTCGTTCTCGGTCGGATACAGGCCCGAGAACACCATCGGCTTGGCCTCGGCGTAGCCGGGCCAGGCCTCGGCGCAGGGACGCTCGGCCAGCGTGATCGTATCGCCCACGCGCACGTGCCGCACGTCCTTGGCCCCGGTGGCGATGTAGCCGACCTCGCCCGCCGACAAGCCCGGCTGCGACACGCGGGCCAGGCGGAACCAGCCGATGTCCCCGACGTCGAACTGCCGCTCGTTGGAGAACAGGCGGATCTTCTGCCCCTTGCTGATGGCGCCGGCGAACAGGCGCACGTAGGCCACGGCGCCGACGTAGGAGTCGAAGATCGAGTCGAAGATCAGGGCCTTCGCCGGCGCCTCCGGATCCCCTTGCGGCGGCGGCACGCGGTCGACGATGGCCTTCAGCAGATCGTCGATGCCCTGCCCGGTCCGGGCGCTCACCTTCACGATCTCGGACGGATCGCACCCGATCAGGTCGATGAACTGCTCGGTGACGTAGTCCACGCGCGCGGCGGCCAGATCGATCTTGTTGATGACCGGGATGATCGCCAGGTCGTGCTCGACCGCCAGGTAGAGGTTGTTGATGGTCTGCGCCTGCACGCCCTGCACGGCGTCGACGACCAGCAGCGCCCCCTCGCAGGCGGCCAGCGAGCGGCTGACCTCGTAGTGGAAGTCCACGTGTCCCGGGGTGTCGATCAGGTTGAGGACCCACTTGCCGCCCTGGGGGTCGGTGTAGTCCATCCGCACGGGGTGGCTCTTGATCGTGATGCCGCGCTCGCGCTCGAGGTCCATCGAGTCCAGGACCTGCGCCTGCATGTCCTTGCCGGTGAGCGTGCCGGTGACCTCCAGCAGGCGGTCGGCCAGCGTGCTCTTGCCGTGGTCGATGTGCGCGATGATGCAGAAGTTGCGCGCGCGTTCGCGGTCGAAGGCCATCGGGCGCTCACCTGCCGGCTGAGGAGCGGACACCGCCGGCGCGCGCGTCGCGGATCTCTCCGCGGCGCCGGCCGGCACCCATGCCGAAAAACGCGGTCCTGCCGGGCCGCGTCCGGCCAAAGATAGGGGTCAAAACCCCTTTCGCCACTGGAAAACCGTCACTTCCGGCCCGGCGCCGGCCTTGACGCCGGGGCCCGACCCGACCGGTCCGAAGACGTCGTCCCAGCGGTCGGGCACCGGCACCGCGTCCCGCTCGAAGTTGAACAGGTGGGCCCCGACGTAGGCGTCCAGGGCGATGATCAGCAGCGCGCCGCCCGACCACCAGACGAAGTCCTGCATCTGCTCGCGGTGCTCGGCCGCCAGCTGTTCGGCGAACGCCCGGCCGAAGTCGCCCTCCGGCAGCGTGGCCGCGTAGTCCAGGTCGCGCCGCGCCTGCCGGTCGCGCGACAGCAGGTTGCTCCAGAAGTACATCTCCGTGCCGAAGGCCAGCGCCGCGCGCCAGCCGCCGTCGGCGCAGAGCTGCCCCCAGCCCGGGAACAGCGGCGTCATGAGCACCGCGCCGGTGGCGTCGACGCCCGACGCCCAGTGGTTGACCGCGGGCGGCTCGGCCGGGCGGACCGGCGTGCCGTCGGTCGGCGCCGGAGCCGGCGTCGCCGGGACCGCCTTTGCAGCGACCGTCGCCGCGGCGACCGCCGCCGCGGAGTCCGCCGCGGCGTCAGCGAGCGTGTCCCCGGCGGCCACCTGCGCCTGCACAACGCCCGCGGCCAGCGCCGACCCGATGGCCAGCGCGATGGCCGACCCGATGACCGGCGCCATGGCCGACCCGATGGCCAGCGCGATGGCCGGCGCCAGGCCCCCGCCGGCAGCCCGCGGCCCGGACAGACCCGCCACCGGTCGCCAGATGACCGCTCGCACGCGCAAGCCTGGGATCACGGGCACTCGCTCCAGTCCGGGACCCGACCCGGCGGGCCGGGACGCGCGCCGCCAACGCCGGGTCCAAGGGCCGGAAAACAACCGCCGGGAGCCGCCGGTTCCCCGCCGGCCCGCCGGCGCGGCGCCGGCCCGGGGAACGAGGTGGCGGGAATGTGTGGGAATCGAACCCACCTCGGACGGTAAACGCGCCCGACAGAAGGATTTGAAGTCCCCGGGGCCCACCAGGACCCATTCATTCCCGCCTCGAAAGCAGGTGGGAACCCGCGGCGCCCGGGGCAAGGTCCACCCCGTCCGCCGCGACGCGGTCAAGCATACGCTACGAGCTCGACTTCGACCAGCACATCCTTGGGCAGCCGCGAGACCTCGACCACCGAGCGCGCCGGCGGCTCGCCCGGGAAGAACGTCGCGTAGACCTCGTTGATCGCCGCGAACTGCCCCATGTCGCGGATGAACACGGTGGCCTTGACCACGTCGCCCATCGTGAGCCCCGCGGCCTCGACGATGCCCTTCGCGTTCCGCAGCGCCTGCCGCGCCTGCTCGGCCGCGGTCTCGCCGACGACCTGCATCGTCGCGGGGTCGAGCGGGATCTGCCCCGCCGTGAACAGGAAGCCGCCCGCGCGCACCGCCTGGTTGTAGGGCCCGATCGCGCCCGGCGCCCTGTCGGTCCTGATGATCTGCCTGCTCATCGCGCACCTCCGTTGGCTCGTCCGCGTTCCGCACACGACGCGAATGTCGCACCCCCGCCGCGCCGCGACAAGCCCCCAGCCGGCGAACTCCGCGCCGCCGGCGAGCTCCTCCTGCCGGCGAGCTCCGCGACGCCGGCGAACTCCGCGACGCCGGCGGCCCGGCGCTTCCGCCCCCCGCCGCGCGACCTGGCCAGGCGGCGCCGCTGGTGCAGGCGCGAGGGACGGCTCGCGCGAGGGGCTCGCTTCGGCGCCCGAGCCGCGCAGCG
>VGXH01000330.1 GCA_016873405.1 bacterium | reverse complement strand
TTCATCCAACAGGTGCGACCTGGCCTCCTCGTTCTCCCCGGGTCCGCGCAGGTAGCCGAAGACCTTCTCGGAAACGCCGACGGCCAGCAGCCCCGCGGCGCCGGTCAACCCCAGCGCGCCCTTGACGAACTCGCGCCGGCTCTCGTCGCGCACCCGGGCGGCGACGGCATGGGTCCGGCGCTGTGTCGTCGACCAGACGACCCGCTGCGGCGCCCGCCAGAGATAACCCACCGGGAGCGCCAGCAGGTGCATGAGTCGCGTGAAGGGCAGCGCCAGCACGAGCAGCCAGCCGCCGGCGATGTGCAGCTTGAGGATCGCCGGCATCTCCGCCACGAGCGCCGCGTCCGGCTGGAGCCGCAACAGGCTCCACACGTAGGGAACGGCCGTGCCGGTGGCCCAGGCGGCCCCGTGCCGGAGCTGGTGCGCCACGGCCAGCCCGAAGGCCACCTGCGCCAGCAGCACGATCACCACGACGATGTCCGCGGTCAGGGTGACCGCCTGCACGCGCGCGTTCGTCAGCCGACGCGCCAGCAGCACGGCCAGTCCGACCAGCGCGAGCCAGCCGGCCGCCTGCCCGATGACGGACACCGCCAGCAACACGGTCCGCGATGTCATCGCTGCCGCCCACGGCGCCGGGAACAGGAACGCGGCGAGATGGCCCAGCAGGACCACGCTGATGCCCATGTGCCAGGGACCGGACCCCCACAGCAGCTGGCGATCCTCCAGGAACTGCGACGAGCGCGCCGTCAGCTCGAAGCGTCGCCGACGCCAGCGCCAGGCGCCCACCACGACGGCGGTGACGATCGCCACGTACGGCAGGCCGACCAGCAGGAAGCTGTCGAACAGGGTCATGCTTCATCCTCCAGGCAGCCGGCGCTCGCCGCGCAGCCCCCACAGCCGTCGACGGTCGTGAACGCGGACGGCGCCGCCTCGGACCGCAAGCGCGCCACGGGCACCGCCTCCAGGCCCGGAAACGTCTCGCGAAGGGTCGCCAGGGCCGCTTCCAGGATCGCCCGGTACGGGTTGGCGCGGTCCAGCGCGTCGGCCATCGCGCGCACCGGTCCGAGAAGGCAATGCGCGGCCAGCTCGCGGCACTCCGCCTCGTCCAGGCGCGCCGCCAGCGCCAGCAGGCGCGCGACATGGTCCGGCAGTTCGCCGCTCGGGGGCAGGCCCGCATCCGCCGCGCGGGCGTTGAGCGCGGACATCAGCGCGGCGCGCTTGAAGCTCTCCTCGCCGAAGAGATGGACCGATGCGTATGGCGTACAGGCGGCCATCAGGTCGAAGGTGGCCGTGTAGCACTCCTCGCGCGCAGCCGGGGGCAGCGCCAGGAGCGCCGTCGCCGCCGCGCAGCCGGCGGCCGCGCCGTCGAGGCCGGCCGCCGGGTAGTCCAGGAGCGCCGCCAGCCGTTCCAGCTCGCGCGCCGGCACGGCCGCCCGCCGCTGTCTCTCGTTCGTGGTCATCGTCACGCCCTCGGGGGGAACGTCGGTTCGAGCGAGAAGCCGGTGCACCCCTTGCAGAGCTCGGGGCTGCAGGTCGGCTCGATCGCCAGCTCGCGCTGTTCCACCGGCAGCACGTAGCGCTGGTACTGCGTCGGCAGCGCCGTCATCGCGTAAATCTCCTCCACTTCGGCGGCCGTGGTCCCGGCTTCGCGCAGCAGGCGCTGCACGGCCTCGGCCGGCACGTCGCGCACGGACTCCCGGCGCTTGTACCAGCGGACGGCCAGCAGCTTGCGCAGCGACGCCTCCACCGGCTCCGGGTTGCCGGCGCCGAACAGGCCGGCCAAGTAGCGGATGGGCAGGCGGGCGTCGGCCAGCCCGGCGAAGAAGTCCGTGCCGGCGTGCTCGTAGATGCCGTGCGCCGCCTTGCCGAGCACGGGCAGCAGCGGCGGCACATAGAACAGCATCGGCATCGTGCGGTACTCGACGTGCAACGGCAGGGCCAGGCGCCAGTCCAGGACGTACCGGCGCACCGGCGACAGCCGCGCCGCCTCCAGCATGGCCTCGCTGACGCCGTTGCGGCGCGCGCCGGCCAGGACCTCCGGATCGTCCGGATCCAGCAGCGTCGAGCGCTGCGACTCCACCAGCGCCCGCTCCGGCACCTGCATCGCCGACGGCACGCGGTCGGCATCGTACAGCAGGACGCCCATGTAGCGGATCCGCCCGACACACGAGTGGAAGCACGCGGGCGCCTGGCCCGTCTCGACGCGCGGGTAGCAGAGGATGCACTTCTCCGACTTACCGGTCTTCCAGTTGTAGTAGATCTTCTTGTACGGACAGGCAGCCACGCAGGCGCGCCACCCGCGGCAGCGCTCCTGGTTGATCAGGACGATGCCGTCCTCGCCCCGCTTGTAGATGGCGCCCGACGGACACGCCGCCACGCAGCTGGGGTTCGCGCAATGGTTGCAGATGCGCGGCAGGTAGAACATGGTCAGCCGCTCGATCTCGAACAGCTGCGCCCGCTCCTGTTCGCTCAGGCCCTCGAGGTTCAGGTCGTTCTCGGCGTAGACCGGCGAACCCGACAGATCGTCGTCCCAGTTCGGGCCGGCCTTGATCTCCATCGGCTGGCCCGTGATCTGCGACACCGGCACCGCGGTCGGCTGGTCGTCGCCGGCAGGCGCCGAGAACAGGTCGCCGTAGGTGTAGGTCCACGGCTCGTAGTAGTCGGCCAGGTTCGGCTGGTTCGGGTTGTAGAACAGCTTGAGGAAGGCGTCGAAGCGGTTCTGCGACCGCAGCGCCAGCGAGCCGTCGCGACCCACCTTCCAGCCGCCGTTATACCGCTGCTGGTCCTCCCAGCGCGTGGGGTAGCCCGTGCCGGGCTTGGTCTCCACGTTGTTCCACCACATGTACTCGGCGCCCGGGCGATCGCTCCACACGTTCTTGCAGGCGATGCTGCAGGTATGGCACCCGATGCACTTGTCCAGGTGGAAGACCATGGCCGTTTGCGCCCTTACGTCCACGGCGACACCTCGTCGAGGGATGGGTTGGCGATCATCATCTCAGTACTCGGCCTTCTCCAGCTTCCTGAGGATCACGAAGGTGTCGCGGTTGACGCCCTGCGGTCCCCAGTAGTTGAACGCGTAGGTGAACTGCCCGTAGCCGCCCACCATGAACAGCGGCTTCAGGCGCACGCGGGTCAGGCTGTTGTGGCCGCCGGCGCGCCGGCCCCCGCGCTCGGGGGATTTCGGAACGCCGATAGTGCGCTCCGGCGCGTGGTACAGCAGGCAGATGCCGCTCGGGATGCGTGCGCTCACCACCGCCCGGGTGCAGACGACGCCGTGGTCGTTGTACATCTCCAGCCAGTCGTTGTCCGCGACGCCGAGCAGTTCCGCGTCGCGGTCGTTGATCCACACGGGATAGCAGCCGCGCGAGAGCGTCTTCATGCGCAGGCCCC
>VGXH01000329.1 GCA_016873405.1 bacterium | reverse complement strand
GGGCGGGGACATCGCGCGCGACGTGGTGACCGGCATCTGGGAGTACGGCAACGCGCTGGGCGTGCCCAACCTGGGCGGCGACGTCTACTTCCACGAGTCGTTCAACGAGAACTGCCTGGTCAACGTCGTGGCCGTGGGCCTGGTCGACCAGGCGCACATCACGCACAGCCGCGTGCCGAAGCGCGCGGCCGACGAACCGTACGACCTGATCCTGGTGGGCAAGCCCACCGACTGGTCCGGCATGGGGGGCGCCGCCTTCGCCTCGGCCGACCTGGACGCCGCCGCCGCGCACGAGAACAAGGGCAGCGTGCAGACGCCCGATCCCTTCCTCAAGCGCATCCTGACGGTGGCCAACCGCGTGGCGCTGCAGCTGGCGCGCGACGAGGGCGCCCCGATCGGCTTCAAGGACCTCGGCGCCGGCGGCGTGGCCTGCGTGACCAGCGAACTGGTCGATGCCGGCGGCTTCGGCTGCGACGTGGATCTGGCGCTGGTCCACCAGGTGGCGGGACTGCCGGCGCGCGTCTGCGCCTGCAGCGAGACGCAGGAGCGCTACGGGCTGGCCGTGCCGGCGCGCCTGACCGCGCGCATCCTGAAGGTGTACAACGAGGACTTCGCGCTGCCGACGCTGTACGAAGGGGCCTGCGCGCGGAAGATCGGCGCCGTGACGCGCGAGCGACGCTACGTGCTGCGCCTGGGCGACCAGGTCGTGTGCGATGCCCCGGTCGAAACCATCACCGAGGGCATCCGTTACGACCGCGTGGCCCTGGCCCCCGAGCGGCGCGAGGTGCCGCCGGACGAGCGGCTTCCCGAAGCGCCGCCCGCGGCCATCGCGGAGGAGTGGCTGGCGCTGATGGCGCACCCGAACCTGTGCAGCCGCGAATACGTCTACCGGCACTACGACAGCGAGGTGCAGGCCGGCACGATCCTGCGGCCCGGCGAGGCCGACGCCGGCGTCGTGGCGCCGCTGCCCGGCTGCCGGCGCGCCGTGGCCCTCAGCGCCGACGGCAACCCGCTGCTGGGCTTGGCCGACCCGTGGACGGGCGGCGCCGCCGCCGTGCTGGAGGCCTGCCGCAACGTGGCCTGCGTCGGCGGCGAGCCGTCGGCGATCACCGACTGCCTGAACTTCGGCAATCCGGAGAATCCGCACGCGTTCTGGCAGTTCAGCGAAGCCGTGCGCGGCGTCGGCGACGCCTGCCGCGCGGTGGGACTGCACGCGCGCGAGGGGACGCCGCTGCCGGTCGTCTCGGGCAACGTGAGCCTCTACAACCAGAGCGCGAGCGGGCGCGCCGTGGCGCCGTCGCCGATCGTCGCCTGCGTGGGCATCGTGCCCGACTACGCGCACAGCCGCAGCCAGCGGTTCAAAGCCGCGGGCGATGTCGTGCTGCTGCTCGGCCGGCGGCGGCCGGAGACGGCCGGCAGCGTGTACCGCGAGGCCGGGTTCTCGGCGGGGCGTCCGGCCGTGCCGCCGCTGGACTTCGCCGCCGCGCGGCGCGAGATCCGCGCCGTCTGCGACCTGGTCGCGGGCGGGCTGGTCACCGCCGCGCACGACATCGGCGACGGCGGGCTGGCCGCCTGCCTGGCCGAGATGGCCGTCGGCCTGGAGGGAGCGGGACTGCTCGGCGCCGACGTGGGCCTGCCGGCGCGCGAGGGCGTGACCACCCGCGAGTTCCTGTTCGGCGAGGCGGGCGGCTTCGTGCTGACGGTCGCGCCCGCGAACCTGGACCGGGCCGCCCGCGCGCTGGACGCCGCCGGCGTCGACTGGTGGCGGCTGGGCGAGGTGACCGTCGAGCCGCGGCTCGTCGTGCGCGAGACCGACGGCCAGCCGGCGGCCGAGGTCGGGGTGCGGCGCCTGGCGCGCGTCTGGCAGGAGGCGCTGCCGGGCCTGCTCGCCGGAGCGGCGGCCGTGGCGGCGGTGCCGCCCCCGGCGGCAGCCGACGAACGCGGGGAAGGCACGACGCCGCCGCGCCTGAACCTGGCGCGCCGCCCGCGCGTGGCGGTCGTGCAGCTGCCCGGAGTCAACTGCGAGGACGAGTCGGCGCGGCTGCTGGAGGTGGCCGGCGCCGAGGCGGAGGTCTTCCGCTGGACGCGGCCCGCGACCGAACTGGCGGCCTTCGACGGCTACCTGGTGCCGGGCGGCTTCTCCTATCAGGACCGCGTGCGCGCCGGCGCCGTCGCCGCGCGCGACCCGCTGCTCGAGGTGCTGCTGGAGGAGAGCGCCCACGGCAAGCCCGTGCTCGGCATCTGCAACGGCTGCCAGGTGCTCGTGGAGGCGGGCCTGGTGCCGGGGCTGCAGCCCGGGCGCATCGAGGTGGCCCTGGCCGCCAACCGCAACCCGGGCCGTCGCGGCTACCTGTCGCGCTGGGTGGCGCTGACGGCGCACCCGCTGGCGCGCACGCCGTTCGTCGAGGGGCTGCGGGGCACGCTGCCGCTGCCGATGGCCCATGCCGAGGGGCGGTTCACGCACGAGGATCCCGCCTTCTTCGCGCGGCTGGCCGCTTCCGGCCACGTCGCGTTGCGTTACGCGCCGCTCGGGGGGCGCGCCGACGGCAACCCGAACGGCTCGCTGCTGGACACCGCCGCGCTGACCAACTCCCGCGGCAACGTGCTGGCGCTGATGCCGCATCCGGAGCGGGCGGCCCTGCTGCGGATGGTGCCCGAGGACCTACCGCACGCCTGGGGCGACCGCCGCCGTCGGGCCGCCGGCGACGCGGCCGCCCTCGAGGGGGCCGGGCCGGGCGCCTTCCTCCTGCAAAGGCTGGTGGAACTGTGCTGAGCGAACGCGGCGGCCGACAGATCTGCGCCGAGCTGCTGGTCACCGCGCACAAGGGCGTGGACCTGCACGCGGCCACGGCGCGTCGCGTGATGCAGGGACGCCTGCTGGGCGGCGAGAAGTTGGCGGATCTGCGCCGTTGCGAGTTCCATGCCTTCGGCGACGCCGCCGGCGGTGGACCGCGGCTGGCGGAGCTGTTGGCGACCGGCCGCTACTTCAACCCCAACAAGCACCGCTACGGCCACTTCACGCTGGCGGAACCGGTCGCCTGGACGGACGGCGACGGCCAGGCGTTCCCGGCGGGCTGGCCGGGCGGCGCCGACGCCGCCGCCCGGGCTTCCGCGCGGGAGGCGCTCGGCGAGCTGCTCGGCGGCCCGGCGCCCGCCGGCCGGACGGCCATTGACGTCGCGGCCTGGGCCCGCGGCCAGGACGGCCCCGTGGTCAGCGGGACGCTGTGGCGGCTGGTGATCACCGGCGCCGGCGAGCCCGCGCTGGAGACCGCGCGCCTGCTGGCGGTCGCGCGCGGCGGCCGCGAGGGGTTGCTCGTGAATCCGCACATGGAATGCTGGCTGCTGGCGACAGGAGCCTGAGCGATGGACACGCGACCGACGGCGGAGCCCC
>VGXH01000328.1 GCA_016873405.1 bacterium | reverse complement strand
AGCCGTGGACTGCAGCAGGACACGCCCGTCGGCCGCGACCACGCGGCAGGTCAGTTCGTCGCGCGCGCCCAGCGGCAGGACCAGATCGAGGGTGACGTGGCCCACCCAGCCGGTGCCGGCCGGCGCTGAGGGTCCCAACGGGAACGCTCCGGATCGCTGAGGGCCGTCGCCGGCCGTGACCGACACCTCGAGCACGGCCACATCCGGACCCGCCAGTGCGCCCTGCGGCAACCGGACGGTCGCCTGCCGCAGGCGCAGCGGCAACTGCCGGTCGAGGGCGACCACCAGTTCGGCCATCTCGCTGGTGCCGTCGCTGCCGTCGCCGCCGGCCGCGGCCTCGCCCAGGAAGCGCGCGGCCAACGCCGCCAGCCGCCGCCACTGCTCGGACCAGTCGCGACCGTCGGCCGCGGCCCGGCGCAGGTCGCCGGCGGCCTGTCGCGCCGCCATGAGCTGCCCGTCGCGGACCTGGCGGCGTTGGCCGGCGACCAGTTCGGCGGCTCCGGCCTGGCGCCGGGCCCACTCGCTCAGGAACGGCGTGCGCAGGGAGTCGGCAAGGGCCTGCCAGCGCGCCGCGGGTCGGCCGGAAAGGAGGGCGCGCTGGAATCGCATCGCCTCGACTTCGGACGCTGAGGTCGCGCCGGCTCCGGCGCGGCGCACGGCCGCTTCCCAGCGCAGGCGATCGAGGTAGGGGCGATAGGCCGCGGCATCGAAGCGGAAGGCTGCGTTGGTCTCCAGTCTCGCCAGGACCTGCGGATCGGCCGCGGCCAGTTCGGCCACCCGCAGGGGTTCGCTCAGATCGCCGTAGAGCTTCAGAGTGCCGGCCACCAGCACCGGCGCTTCGCCCGGCGGGAACGCGCCGGCGGCGCGGCGCAGGTCCGGCAGCAGGCCGCGGCTGGCCGGCGCCGGCCAGACCTGGCCGCCCAGCGATGTCGCGTAGGCGAGCGCGCGGGCGGCCGGCGAGCGTTCGGCATCCTTCAGGCGCAGGATCTGGTAGGCGCAGTTGCGGTAGGCCCGCGTCAGCGGACTGGCGCTCGGCGACACCTGGTCGGCGGCGCGCTTGACGTCCCCGGCCCAGCGCGGGCTCCAGGCGGTCGCCTGGAAGAGATCGACCAACGAGGCCATCCCATCCACGCTGCGCTGCGCCTCCGCCAGATCGCGGACCTTCCAGGTCAGGCCCAGGCCCGTTCGCGCCTCGGTCAGCGCGGTGCGATCGCGCCGGGAGAGCGAGTCGCTTCGCGCGGCCACGGCCCCGTCGTCCAGACGCGCGAGGTCGCGCCAGAACACGCCCGCCGCCAGCGAGTACCACGCCAGTTCCAGGCGCTTGAGTTCGCTGGCCAGCACGGCCCCCTGCCCGGCCAGGGCGCGCAGGCGCTCGGCTTCGCGGTCGGGTCGATTGCCCTGCTGGATGCCGTCGGCAGCCAGCTTCGCGAAGAGATCGACCTGGGCGACCAGCGGCGCGGCGCCACGGTCGGCGAGGGTGGCCAGGGCCTTGCGCCGCGCCTGGTCCGGCGACGGGCCGAGGCCGCCGCCCGCGCCTGCCAACTGCGAGCGCTGATCTTCGTAGATCGCTCCGACGTCGATGACCTCCAGCAGCGTCGCGGCGCGTTCGCCGCCGGCGGTCCGCTCCATCCCCGGGATGCCCGCCCACTCCAGGTTGCGCGAGAGCAGGCTGCCGTTCATGCGCAGCAGCAGAACGCCGCCGGCCAGGAAGGCCACGGCAACGCCGGCCAGGACGCGGGCCAGGCCCGGACGCCGGCTGAGCGGTCGTCGGGCGCCCGCCCACGCGCGGACGGGCCTTTCCCGCGCGGGCGGGGACGGAACGTGGCGCCCGACCGTGGCCGTCGTCAGCGGCGGGCCGGTCACGACCGCGGCCAACGGGGTCGCAAGGGAAGGAGAAGCCGCCAGGCGCGACCCGGCCGGCTTCGGGTCGGTCGCGGCGGGAGCGGTCGCGCGCATGGCGCTCGCGCCGGGGGCGCTCCTTCGCAGGTCCTTCGCCGCCGGCTCCACCATCGCGGTGCGGATGGAGTCCTGCTCCCGCTCGTCCCCGAACTCGTGCCGCAGACTGATGCGGGCGATGGCGTTGAGGTCGCCTGCGGCCAGGTGCCGGCCGAGCGCCGCCTGATAGGCCGAGACGGCCGGGGTCATGCCGCTGTTCGGCGTGGCCAGCAGAAACCGATGCCAGCCGGCGAACGCGGCGCCGGGCGTCGCCAGGGCGCCGAGGTTGCAGCCGTTCGCTTCGCTGGTCGCCAGCGAGGCGAAGCGCATCTCGCGGCGGAGCTTGGCCGGCAGGCACGCGATCACGAGCGCGAGCGCGCGATCGCTGTCGGGCGTCGACTGCGCGAGCGGCAGCACCAGGCGGCCGTTCAGCATGAGATGAACGACCGCCTCGTCGATGAAGCCGCGATCGGCGGGTCCGGGAACGAGCGCGGCCGGAAACTCGTGCGTGTCGGACTCGATCTCCGTTCGCGGCGGCGAGGCGCCCGGCCGCCAATCGTCGCGGAACGACACCTGCCTGGCCAGCAGGTACGGATTGCGGTCGAAGACGGCGTACAGGGCGTCGCCCAGCACGACGGCATGGAACAGCGGCTCCGGTCCGGGGGCGACGCGGATCACGGCGTAGAGGCGGCCGCGTTGGGACGGCATCGTCGCCAGCAGGGGGAACGACATGAGAGCGGGGCGGCCCAGCCCCAGCGGCGGAACATCGCCCCAGCCGCGGCAGAGCCGCTCCACCTCGGCGGCGACATCGCCCCCGAGGCCGGCCGACAGGCCGAGGACGCCGCGCCGGGCGGGGTCGCGACGCTGGTCGCCGCCGTAGAGCAGTTGTTCCACATAGGGCATACGCGGCCTCCGGGCCAGAGGATGCGCGATCTTCCGGAGGGTTATCGGCCGGACCCGTTCCGCCTTGAGGCGGACGGGACCGCCCCGAAACGGGACCGGCCGCGCCAGTCGGGGGCGCGGCCGGTCGTTTCTCGTCGTCGCCGATCGGGGACGATGGCGACGGCTGGCCCGGACCGTTCACGAAGGTCCGGGCCGGTGTCCTGAGTCGGAAATGCGCGGTCCTTTCGGCGGCCCTCCCGACGCTCGGCCGCGTTGTTCCTCCTCGGCGTAGGTGGGCTACGCTCTCGTCGTCGCGCCTTGCCGAGCGCCGGGATGACTCGCCGAAAGGACCGCGTATTTCCGACTCAGGACACTAGAGCTTCTTCTCGATCCCGAGCCGCCGGGCCTTGTCCACGTTGCCGCCGGTCGACTCGGCGGCGGCGTGCTCGTGCTTGAACATCTCCTCCGGCATGGTGCCGGTCAGCCAGGACGGGTTCATCGGGTACACGTGCGGGTTGAAGATCACGCCGTACATGTGCCAGATCAAGATGGCCAGGAACGCCAGCCAGGCCTCGTAGATT
>VGXH01000327.1 GCA_016873405.1 bacterium | reverse complement strand
AAAAACCTCGAGACGCTCTACCTCAACCTCACCGGCCGCGGCCTCAGGGAAGAGGCGCGATGAGCCGCCTGTGGGTCTTCGCCGCGCGCGATCTGCGGCGGATGGCGGCGGACCGGCGGGCGCTGGTCGTCAACCTGGCGCTGCCGCTGGTGCTCACCGCGGTGATGGGCCTCTCGTTCGGCGGCGGCGTCTTCGGCCAGAGGGGGATCAGCGCCATCCCGGTCGCGCTGGTGGCCGGCGACCTGCCCGAGCCCCTGCGCGAGCGCCTGCTGGCGGGCCTGGAGGAATCGGGGTTCTTCGCGCCCGTGTGGGCCGACTCGGCGCGGGCCGACGCCATGGTGCGCGCGGGCGACGTCGCGGCGGCGCTGGTGCTGCCGCCGCGCGCGCTGGAGCGGCTGTTCAGCGCGGACTCGCTGGTGATCGAGGTCTGGAAGGACCCCGCCAGCCAGGTCAAGGCCGGCATCGTGCAGGAGATCGTGCAGCGCGGCGTGCTGCGCGTCCAGGCGGGCGAGGCGGCGTTCCGCGCGCTGTGGCCGGAGGATGCGACGCCCGCGGCGGCGGACTCGCTGGCGCTGGCGCGCGTGTTCGACGGCGACCTCGCCGACATCTGGCGCAACCTGCGCGACCCGGTCGCGGCGGACGCGCGCGGGCGGGCCGTCGATTTCCTCGCGCGCCAGATCGACCACCAGATCGCCCTCGGCCGGGCGCTTGCCGAGCCGGGCGTCGGGCTGGTCGTCGCGGACAAGGCGCCCGGGGCGCGCGAGGAGGGACGCGAGGCCAGCCTCTTCGACTACTTCCTGCCGAGCTTCGCGGTCTTCTTCCTCATGTTCGCCGCCGCCGCCGGCGCCCGTGACCTGCACCGCGAGCGCGCGCGGCGCACGCTGCAGCGCCAACTGCTGGGGCCGGGGTCCGCCTGGCCGATCGTGGCCGGCAAGTGGGTCGCCTCCGTCATCCACGGCATCGTCATGCTGTCGGTGCTGCTGCTGGCGGGCGCGCTGCTCTTTCGCGTCAACCTGGGTCCCGATCCGTGGACGCTGCCGATCGTCGTCGGGCTGACGTGCACGGCGGCGGCGGGCGTCTTTCTCCTGATGGCGATGCTGGTGCGCAGCGAGAAGGCGCTGGACAACCTGTCGACGGCGGTGATCCTGGTCTCGGCCATGCTGGGCGGCAACTTCCTGCCGGTGGACAACCTGCCCGAGTGGGCGCGCGCCGGCGGGCAGTTCTTCTTCAACTACTGGGCGAACCTCGCCTTCACGCGCGTGATCGCCGACGACCTGGGAGTGACGCAGGTCATGACGCCGCTGCTGGTGCTCGCGGCGGCCGGCGTCGCGCTGCTCGTGGCCATCGTGCTGCTGTTCAACGCGCGGGCGCGCAAGGGAGGCTGGCAGTGAACCTCCAGGTGGTCGGCGCCATGGTGCGGCTGCGGCTGCTGCGGGTTCTGCGCGACCGCGGGGGCCTGGTCTGGCTGCTGGTCATGCCCATGGTCTTCTCTTACCTGATGGGCATGCTCATGGGCGACTGGAGCCGAAGCTCGCAGCCGCCGCGACGGGTCCTGGTGGTCAGCGACCTGGACGGCGGGCCGGTCGTGGCCGCGCTCCTGGACCCCCTGCGCGCGAACGAGCGCTGGGAGGTCGCCGTCGCCGACACCGCGATCAGCGATGCGCGGGCGCGCGAGCTGATCGAGGCGCGCCGCGCCACGGGCGTGCTGCTGGTGCCGCCCGGATTCGGGCTCGCGCTGGCCGGCGGTCCCCGCGTCGACCTGAAACTGACGATCGACGGCGAGCGGCTGGGCGGGCAGTCCGCGCGCACGCTGATCGAGCGCGAACTCGTGCGCCTGGTCACCGCCGGCGCGGCGATGTCCCTGGTGTCGCCCGCCGGGCAGCCCGTCGGCCGCGAAGCGGCGTCCGGATTCGACGAAGCGGTCTTCGTCGAGGCCTGGGAATCGCCGCGCATCCGGCTGCGAGCGGCGACCCTCGGGCGCCTGGAGACCGACGACTGGGGGCTGACCCGCGCGCACCAGCACGTGGGCCCGTCCTACGTCCTGTTCTTCGTGCTCATGTTCCTGATGGTCTCGGCCAAGGACCTGGTGCAGGAGCGCCGCGACCGCACGCTCGCCCGCCTGGTGACCAGCCGCGCGTCGGCGGTCGATCTGGTGGCCGGCTACTTCCTGGGCGGCATGGCGGTGGGCCTGCTGCAGACGGCGATCCTGCTCGTGCTGAACGCCGTCGCCTTCCGCCTGGACTACGGCGACTCGCCGCTGGCCCTGGTCGCGGTCGTCGTGCTGTTCGCGGCCTTCTCGTCAGCGGCGGCCATCCTGCTGGGCACCCTGGCGCGCTCCGGCGCGCAGGCGGACGGCCGGGGCAGCGGCCTGACCATGGTGATGGCGGCGATCGGCGGGCTGTGGTGGCCGCTGGAGGTGGTGCCCGAGTTCATGCAGGCCATCGGCCGCGCCCTGCCCACGGGCCAGGCCATCACCGTGTTCCACGGGCTGGTGGGGCGGGGCTGGGGCGTCGCCGAGGCGGCGCCGCTGCTGATCGGGCTGCTGGCGTGGACGGCGGCGGCGTTCGCCCTGGCCGCCTGGCGGCTGCGCCGGCAGGTTGCGCGCTGACGCCGCCCGCGCGCGGCCCGCAGCCGGCGTCAGTTCGTCGTGAACCCGATCGACGGGCCCTGCGGGGTCTGGCCCGCCAGCTTGATCTCGCCGTTGACCTGTTCGAAGCGCTCGACGTTCACGGCCAGCGACTTGGCCAGCGCCTTGGCCGACTGCGGCGTCATGATGATGCGCGCGTGGACCTTGGCCTTGGGCAGGCCGGGCACCAGACGCGCGAAGTCGAGCACGAACTCGTGCGGGCTGTGCGAGATCAGCGTCAGGTTGCTGTAGATCCCCTCGGCTTCCTTCTCGTTCAGGTCGACCGTGATGCGCTGCTGCTGCGGGGGATTCTTCGCGTCCATCATGGGTCACTCCTGCCGGCCGGGCTACCCGGCTCGTTGACACCCGCGAAGGCGGGTGATAGGTTGCCGACGGCCCGCTCGCCGCCGACCCGTCATTCAGGAACCCACAAGAAAGCGCCCATGAACGCGCCTGACAAGCCCTTGTCCACCACCGCCGTCCTGGCCGGCATCGCCGGGCGCCGCCTGGCGGTCGTCGGCGACGCCATGCTCGACCACTTCGTCTGGGGCTCCGTGGACCGCATCAGTCCGGAGGCGCCGGTGCCGGTCGTGCGCGTGCGCGAGGAGACCTGGAAGCTGGGCGGGGCCGCCAACGTCGCCGCCGGCATCCGCGCCTTGGGCGCCGAGGCCCGCTTCTACGGCCTGTGCGGCCGCGACGAGGCTGCCTCGACGCTGCGGGGTCTGCTGGACGAGCGCGGGATCGCCGCCGACGGCCTGGTGGCCGATCCCCGGCGCC
>VGXH01000326.1 GCA_016873405.1 bacterium | reverse complement strand
CCGCAGCCGGGCGGGCCCCACAGCAGCAGCGAGGGGAGCGTCCCGGCCGCCAGCAGGCGCCGCAGCGGGCCGTCGGGCCCCAGCAGGTGCGGCTGTCCGACCACCTCGTCCAGCGCGCGCGGTCGCATGCGGTCGGCCAGGGGGGCGCGGTCGCCGGCGCGGTCGCCGGCGCGGCCGGCAGGCGCGCCGGCGGTCAGGTGCGCGGGTGGGCGGCGTCGTCGCCGCCGAACAGATCGCCGGTCATGGCTCCCGCCTGCCGGCGCGCCGCTTCGGGACGAGCGGTCGGGGGCCGGACGTGCGCGCAGGATCGTGCGCGCCGGGTCAGGTTGACGCTGCCGGGCGCGGCCGTTAAGCTGAACGGTCAACGCCCGCTATTCTTGTGAAGGAGCGACCGCATGGCAAGGGCCATTCTCATCGTGCTGGACGGGCTGGGCGTGGGCGGGGCGCCGGACGCCGCCGCCTACGGCGACGCCGGCTCGGACACGCTCGGGAATCTGGCCGGCGCGGTCGGCGGGCTGGACGTGCCGAACCTTGCCGCTCTGGGCCTGGGCAACCTGCACGCCATCGCCGGCGTGGCGCCGGCCCGGCGCCCGCGCGCCGGTCACGGCCGGCTGGTGGAAGTCTCGGCGGGCAAGGATTCCACCACCGGCCACTGGGAGCTGATGGGCGTGGTCACCGCGCAGCCGTTCCCGACCTATCCGGACGGCTTCCCGGCCGACCTGCTGGCGGAGTTCACGCGCCGGACGGGCTGGGGCGTGATCGGCAACAAGGCCGCCAGCGGCACGGCGATCATCGCCGAGCTGGGCGACGAGCATCGCGCCACCGGCAAGCTCATCGTGTACACCTCGGCCGACAGCGTGTTCCAGATCGCGGCCCACGACGAGGTCTGCGGCCTCGAGGAACTGTACCGCGTGTGTGCGAGGTCGCGCGCGAGCTGCTGCAGCCGCCGCACCGGGTCAGCCGCGTCATCGCGCGGCCGTTCACCGGCGCCAGCGGCGCCTACGTCCGCACGCCGCACCGCCACGACTATTCGGTGCTGCCGCCCAAGGACCTGCTGCTGCCCTCGCTGCAGGAGTCCGGGGTTCGCGTGGAGTCGATCGGCAAGATCTACGACCTGTATGCCGGCGTCGGCATCGACCACACGCACCCGTCGAAGAACAACGCCGAGGGCATGGCGAAACTGGACGAGGTCTACGCTGCGGCGCGGGACCGGCAACTGGTCCTGCTGAACCTGGTCGACTTCGACATGCTGTGGGGGCACCGCAACGATCCCGAGGGCATGCGCGACGGGCTGGAGGCCTTCGACCGCTGGCTGGGCGGTTTCCTGCCCCGGCTGCGCGACGGCGATCTGCTCCTGCTGACCGCCGACCACGGGAACGACCCGACCACGCCCGGCACGGACCACTCGCGCGAGACCGTGCCGCTTCTGGCCTGCCTGGGCGGGCTGGACGAGGGCCCCGACCTGGGCACGCAGCAGGGCTTCATGGACGTCGCGGCCACGCTGGCGGACTTCTTCGGCGCGCCCGCGCCCCGGCACGGGACCAGCTTCCTGGCCCGCCTCACCGAGCGGAGGACGACATGAACGGGGCATCGCCGGCTGGTGGAGGCCGCCTGCCGGCAGCGGCAGCGCAGCTACTCGCCCTACTCGCGCTTCCGCGTCGGGGCGGCGCTGCTGGGCCGCAGCGGCACCGTGTACCTGGGCACGAACGTCGAGAACGCGTCGTTCGGGCTGTCGATCTGCGCCGAGCGCGCGGCGGTGTGCCGCGCGGTGGCCGACGGCGAGCGCGCGTTCACCGCGATTGCCGTCTGCGCCGACGGCGGCGAACCGACGCCGCCCTGCGGCGCCTGTCGGCAGGTGCTGCTCGAATTCGGCCCGGATCTCGTGGTGCTCATGGCGGGCAACCGCGGCGCTGACGGCCCGGTGCTGACGGCCACGGTCCGTGAACTGGTGCCGCTGGCGTTCACCGATTTCGGCGCGAACCTGGCCGACGAGCAGGGGCGCGCGCCGGGAGAGGAGCGGACCCCGCAGTGAGGAATCCGCTGGAGATCATCGAAGCCAAGAAGCGCGGCCTGGAACTGGAGGGCGCCGCCATCGGCGAACTGGTCGCCGGCTTCACGGCGGGCGCGGTGCCGGACTACCAGATGGCCGCCTTCCTGATGGCCACCTGGTTCCGCGGCATGACCCCGCGCGAGACGGCCGACCTGACCGGCGCCATGCTGCGCTCGGGCGAGGAACTGGATGTCTCGCGGCTGTCCGGGCCCACCGCCGACAAGCACTCGACGGGCGGCGTGGGGGACAAGGTCAGCCTGCTGCTGGCGCCCCTGGCGGCCGCCTGCGGCCTCAAGGTGCCCATGCTGTCGGGGCGGGGACTGGGCCACACCGGCGGCACGCTCGACAAGCTGGAGGCCATCCCCGGCTATGACATCCGCCTGGGCAACGACGCCTTCCTGGACATCGTCGAGCGCGTCGGCTGCGCGATCATCGGCCAGGGGCCGACCATCGCCCCCGCCGACGGCCGCATCTACGCGTTGCGCGACGTGACCGGCACGGTGGACTGCGTGCCGCTGATCACCGCCTCGATCATGTCGAAGAAGCTGGCCGCCGGGCCGCGGGCGATCGTGATCGACCTGAAGACCGGCTCCGGCGCCTTCATGCGCGACCTGGAGCAGGCGCGCCGGCTGGCGCGCGCGCTGGTGGACGTGGGCACCAGCTACGGGCGCCGCCTGGCGGTCGTGTTCTCGGACATGGACCAGCCGCTGGGCGTGGCGATCGGGCACGCCAACGAGACGCTGGAGGCGTTCGCCGCCCTGCGGCCCGGCGGGCGCAGCCGCGCGCCGCGGGACCTGGTGGAACTGACCGAGCAGCTGACCGCGGACATGGTCCGCGTGGCCGGGCTGGAGGAGACGTCCGCGGCCGCCGTGGCGCGCGTGCGCGCCGCCTGGGACGACGGCCGGGCGTTGGCCGTGCTGGTGGACTGGGTGGCCGCGCAGGGCGGCCGGCTGGAGCCGGGGCGCGACGATTTCGGCCTGGATCTGGCGCCGCCGGTCGCCGAGTTCGCCGCTCCGCACGCGGGCTGGCTGGCGACGGTGGACTGCCGCGAGGTGGGGCTGGCGCTGGCGGACCTGGGCGCGGCGGGGGCGGCGCGTGGAGGACGCCCTCGATCTGTCGGCGGGCCTGGATTACCTGGCGCGGGTCGGCGACCGCGTCGAGCGCGGGCAGCCGCTGCTGCGGGTCGCCTGCCGGGACCGCGCCCGCGCCGCGGCCGCCGTCGAGCGGCTCGGGCGCGCGGTGACCGTCGGGCGCGAGCCGGCGCCGGCCCGGCCGCTGATCCTCGATCGCCTGGAGTAGCCCGGGCTAGTGTCCTGAGTCGGAAATACGCGGTCCTTTCGGCGGCCCTCCCGACGCTCGGCCGCGGGG
>VGXH01000325.1 GCA_016873405.1 bacterium | reverse complement strand
CGGCGGCGCAGGCCTCGCTAACGGGCCAGCGTCAAGCCGACGGCGTCGCCGCCACCGACGCAGGTCAGCCGCGCGACGTAGCGTCCGGACGGGCAGGCGCGGCCGGCGTCGTCGCGACCATCCCATTCGGCGACGAGCGGACCTGGGTCCGCATTCGCCGTCGTGAGCAGCGTGCGCACGAGCCGCCCCGCCAAGTCGAAGACCGCCAGCGTGGCCGGGCCCCCGTGCGCAACCTCGCCGGTCAGCGTGGTGCGCGGATTGAACGGATTCGGCGCCGGCGGCAACAGCCGCGTCACGGCTACCGTCGGCAACGCGGCCGGTGAAGTCCCGCCCAGGCTCAGGTGCCAGCGCACCAGCAGCGACTCGCCGAGGTTGCCTCCTTCGCTCAGCGAGGTCAGGCGCAGTTCGATGCGCTCACCCGACTGCACGGCCAGTACCAGTGCCGCGCCGCCGCCCGAGCCGGCGGCGAAGTCCCACGGGTGGTCGCTGGTGTAGGTCCCGGGGGAGCAGATATCGCCGCCCGTCAACAGGGTCTGCTCGTGCCAGAGCTGCCAGCGCATCCACCGCCCCCACCGCGCGCCTTCGCACACGGCGCCGCGCATCGTCACCGTCCCCGCCGCCGGACTTGTCCAGACAGCGCTCGTAACGTTGGTCCCGGTGCGGTCGAACTCGGCTCCGTGCGCCCATATGTAATCCCCATCTGCGGGAGCGGGCCCCCAGACCGGGACATGCATCGGCAGCGCGAAAGGCTCGTCGGCCCACGCGCGGACGTGCTGGCCGTTCTGCAGATAGTCGGCTTGGCAGATAGGGAAAGGCTGGCCGGGCGCTCGCCAGAGCACCCAGGGCCCGAACGGGTTCGTCGCCGTGCTGAAGTCGTCCGTGAGGTCGAATTCCACGGCGGCTGGCGCGGTCCCCGCCAACAGGAGCAACAATCCCGCGACCAAGAAGGATCTTCCAAACATGGCTTGCCTCCCGCGCGCATTCGATGGAGCAGGTGTCGGCGAATTTGCCCATTGATTATGCGCTAATGATGTTGCGTGTTCAAGTCAGAACAGGGCGAGTTCTCCGGGGGAGCTGAGTGCCGCGCCCATCTACCCCACTCCCTACCTTGTGCCGTCGAAATTGTGTCCTGCCCGGATCTGGTCCGCAACGGGGCCCAAAATTCATCCTTATGTTGCTTTTTTTGCACTATGGATCTTGTTTCCGGCGCGTCGAAGCGCCGGACACAATTTCGACGGCACAACAGACGACTTGCGTCCGGCGCAATCCTGTAGGCGCGGGCTCGCCAAGCGGGTAGCCTGACGACGGACGTGGGCCGATCACCGGTGAAAGCTCAGGCCCCTGGAGGCGCAGCTCGTGAGCGAGAGGATCTTCATCGGCACCGACAGCGGCGCCACCACCACCAAGTTCTGCGCCGTCAAGGAGAACGGCGAGACGGTGTCCACGCGGGTGCTGCAGCGGCCCACGAATGCGCAGGACGGACGCGAGGCGGTCATCGGCGGCTGGATCGCGGGCATCGGCGAGTTCCTCGCGCAGAACGACCTGCGGTGGACGCGGGTGCACGGCGTGGGGCTGGCGATCCCGGGGCCCTACGAGCGCTACGGCGTGTGGGGAAAATCGCCCAACCTGCCCGCCCATTTCTGCGGCTGGGATGTGCACCAGGATTTCAGCGCAGCGCTGGCCGAGGCGATCGGCCGCCACGTCCCGCTGTCGGTGGGCAACGACGGCAACTACGGCGGCGTGGCCGAGGCGCAGCTGGCGCGCGGCCGGACGCGCGCCTCGGTGGCGATGCTCATGCCCGGCTCCGGGCTCGGGGCGGCGTTCGTCGGCGCTGATGGGCTTTGTCTGGACGGCGACACGCTGGCCGGCATGGAAGCCGGCCACATGCCCGCGCCGCTGCAGCTGCTGGGGCTGACCGGCAAGCCTCTCGCCTGCGGCTGCGGCCGCGACTGGGGCTGCGTCGAGGCCTACACCACCATTTCCGGCCTGGGACAGCTGCTGGCGATCTTCCTTCAGCGCCACCCGGATCATGAACTCGCCGGGTCGACTGCCCCGCTCAAGGACCAGGTGCTGTCGCTGCGCAGCCGCGCGCAGGAGGGCGATGCGCTGGCGCTGGAGATCTTCGACTTCCAGGCCCAGGTCATGGGCCTTCACGTCGCCAACCTGGCCATGGCCCTGGATCCGGGCATCTTCATCATCGGCGGCGGGTTGATGGATCACGAGGCCACGACGCCGGAGTTCCGGGAGCGATACCTGAACCTCATCGAGCAGGCGGCCCGGCCCTATCTCTGGCCGCAGCAGAGGGAGACGCTGAAGATCGTGCCGGCGACCCTGGGCGAGCTGTCGCAAGCCATCGGCGCGGCCTTGGTGGCGCTGTATCGCAGCGGGACGACGGCGTGAGCACCATCGGTTGAGCAGACAGCCGAGCCGGGTGGGCGGCGCCATCGTCGGCGCCGGTGGCGGCCGGCAATGCCATTCGTCACGACCAGGCGCAGCCTCAGCGGTGCGACAGCGCCCACCGCCTTCCCCACCACATCGCCCCCACCGCGGCGGCCAGCGCGAAGCACAGCAGACTGCCGACCGCGGCGACGGTGAACAGCCTTTCCTGCATGAGGGTGAACTCCTCTGCCCCCCTGCCGAACACGAAGACGGCGGCGACAAACAGCGCCTCGATCACGATCGACCAGGCCAACCACCGCAGCGGCCGGTACGTCCGCCAGCCGAACACCAGGATGCAACCCAGGAGCATCGACACCGCGCCAGCGGCCACGATCCCGATGGTATCGAAATAGGCAACCGCGGCGGCGGACATCACCGGCATCGCGCACAGCAGGATGCAGGCCGCGTCGGCGCGGATGGTGGTGTTGCGATCGAGGGAGACACCCGCGCTGTGTCGCGCGCCCCGACGCCAGGCCAGCAGCAGGCCTCCGGCCACGGCCGTCCAGATGAGCCAGTCCAGCAGGACGGCGGTCCATTCGAGATACCAGTCCATCTGCCCGACCAGCCAACGGTGATACGGACCCGGCAGCTCGGGACCGTGCGTGTGCACCATGGCAAAGGGCACGCCGTAGACGTGGCCGCACCCGCAACCGGGCTGCGGAATCACGCCGGTCAGCGCGGTCAGGGCCAGCCCGACCGCGGGCAGCCACAGCAGGGCGCGCCGCATCACAGTCGTTCCTGCCCCGGCCCATGCACGGGCCGCCCGATCAGCCACGCCTGCACCAACGCGATCTGGCCGATCCCGGGTTCCTCCTGCAGGCCGTACTCCGGCGCCACCACGTCCGTGAGGCCCGGCAGAGCCTGCAGGCGCAGGTGCCAGAAGTCGCCGCCAAAGGGATTCCGCAGGCGCGCGAAGCTGGTCACGCGCCCGGCCATCAGCACGCCGGCGGCCGGCCCCTTGCGCTCCCAATCGAGCATTTT
>VGXH01000324.1 GCA_016873405.1 bacterium | reverse complement strand
GAGCCTCTTGCCCGGGGTGACGTTCATCGCCTCGTCGTACTGGGCCTGCCACTGCTCCTCGGGCATCATGCTCATGAGCTTCGAGTCGCGCATCATCTCCATCTGCTCGGGACCGGAGATGGGCGCCGTGAGCCAGGCGAACGCGATCATGACGACGAAGATCACCACGCCCGGAACCCACCACAACGGGCGCGCGCCGACGGGATCCATCAGGCGCGACGGCTTCGCGAAGAGGTCACCGAAGCGGGCGGCGATGCTGTCGCCCGGCGACGACGGCGGGGGGGGCGCCGGCTGCGGCGCGGTCGGCGTTGCGAAGCGCGAAGGGTCGGGCGTCAGGTCGGACATGTCGGGTCCTCCTCGGTCTCGGGTCGCGGTCGGCTGTCCCACTTCACGATCATCGGCGCGGCGGCGCGCCCCGCGCGTCCCTCAGCGCCCGTCGTCCCCGTGCAGGCGGGCGATCATCCCCTCGGCCGCGCGGGCCAGCGGCGTGGCGGCCTCGGCGGCGACCAGCCCCGTCGTACCCTCGCCCTCGGCCAGCAATTCGCGGGCGAAGCGGCCGTCCTCGATCTCGACCAGCACCTCGCGCATCCGCGCGCGCACGCCCGCGTCGATCAGCCGGGGTCCGCGGGTCAGGCCCCCGTAGGCCGCCGTGCCGCTGATGCGCCGCCGGAGGCCCAAAAGGCCGTGCCGGTGCAGCAGGTCGGTGATGAGCTTCAACTCGTGCACGCACTCGAAGTAGGCGTTCTCGGGATTGTAGCCCGCCTCGAGCAGCGTGTCATAGGCCGCCTTCAACAGCTCGAGGACGCCGCCGCAGAGCACGGCCTGCTCGCCGAACTGGTCGCTGACGCACTCTTCCCGGAAGGTGGTCGCGAAGCCGCCGCCGTGCAGGCAGCCCACGGCCAGGCAATACGCGGCCGCCAGATCCCAGGTTGCGGGCGGCGAACCGGCGGTGACCGCCAGCAGGCCCGGCACGCCCAGCCCCTGGGCGTGCAATTCCCGCAGCATGTCGCCCTGGCCCTTGGGGGCGGCCAGGAAGCACGGGCGGCCCGGCCCCGGGTCCACCTGCCCGAAGGCGACGGCGAAGCCGTGGGCGAACCCGAGCGCGGCGTCCGGGCGCAGGTGCGGGGCGACATCGTCGGTCCAGGCCCCGGCCATCGCCGCGTCGGGCAACAGGAGCACGGCGATGTCGGCGGCCGCCACCGCCGCGGCGACCGGCAGCGGCGCGAAGCCGTCCGCGCGCGCGCGGTCGCCGCCCGGCGAGCCCGCGCGGACGCCGACGGTCACCGCCACGCCGCTGCGCCGCAGGTTGACCGCGTGGGCCCGCCCCATGGTGCCGTACCCCACGACGGCGACGGTCCGCCCCCGCAAGGGCTCGAGATCCGCGGCGCCGCGCTCGAGCACGGTGCCCGGCGGCGGCGGATATTGCGCGAAGAAGCGAGGTTCCATGCCTGCACGATAGCGCCGCCGGGGCCGTCTTGACAACCTCGGCGGCAGCCGGTAGATTGCTGGTCCGCCCGCGCGAGCGGGCGTGTGAAGGCGTTGGGTGGCGGCTTAGCTCAGTTGGTTAGAGCAACGGAATCATAATCCGTGTGTCCGGGGTTCGAATCCCTGAGCCGCTACCAACGTTCCCCTGCTCCGCCGCGCCGCAGGCCCTGACGCCACGTCCGGGCTTTTTTTTTGCGGGCCTGTTTGCTGGTCTTCGCCGTCGGCTTGCCGGTTCCCCCGCGGCCCACCGGAGGGTGCCCATGCCCCGCGCCCTGCAGATCGCGACCGCTGCGCGCCGGCTCGGCGAGCTGGTCGCGGCCGCCTGCCCCGGCGCGTCGGGGGCGGGCGTGGTCGTGGCGCTGTCGGGAGGGCCGGACTCGGTGGCCCTTCTGCGCGTGGCGGCGCACTGGTCCCGCCGCACCGGGGCGCCGCTGCTGGCGGCGCACCTGAACCACGGCCTGAGGCCCGACGACACCGACCGCGACGAGGCGTTCTGCGCCGACCTCTGCGCGCGGCTCGGCGTCGGGTTCGCCGCCGGCGCGGCCGACCCGCGCGCGGCCGCCCGCGAGCGGGGCCGGGGCCTGGAAGAAGCGGCCCGGCACCTGCGGCGCCGATTCCTGCTGGATGTCCTCGGCGCGCAGGCCTGGCCCGGCTGCGTGGCCACCGGACATCATCGCGACGACCAGGCCGAAACCGTGCTGATGCGCCTGCTGCGCGGGACGGGGCCGGACGGATTGCGGGGCATCCGACCGGTGGCCGGACCCTTCATCCACCCGCTGCTGGACTGGGACCGGGCCGCCATCGTCCGGTTCCTGGAGCGGCTGGGCCAGCCGTGGCGGCTGGATGTCACGAACGACGAGGGTGACAACCTGAGGGCGCGCCTGCGGCGGGAGGTGGTGCCGCTGCTGCGGGACGTGTTCGGTGAGGGCTGCCTCGAGGGGCCGACGCGGCTGGCGGCGCTGCTCGCGGAGGACTGCGACCTGCTGGACGAGCAGGCCGCCGCGGCCCTGGCGGCGGCCATCGACGGGCCGGGGCTGCGCGTCGAGTCGCTGCTGGCGCTGCCGCCGGCGCTGGCCGGGCGGGTCCTGCGGGCCTGGCTCGGCGATGCGGTGCGGATCGAGGCCGTGCACGTGGCGGCGGTCATGGCCTGGCTGCGCGAGGGGTCCTCCGGCGCCGGACTGGACCTGCCGGCAGGACGAAGGCTGCGGCGTGAATTCGGACGACTGCTGCCGGGTACGCCGGCGGACGATCCGGTCGAGGCCATCTGCCCGGAAGACTGGCGGGTGGAGGTCCGGCGGGCGGAGGCAGGACCTGCCGCCGCCGACGATGCGAGGGACGGCCACGGCAGCGGCGATCGCGCCGACCCGTCGACTTGGCGGTTGACCTGCCCCGCCGAGGCCCTGCAGGGCAACCTGCGGGTGCGCGGCTGGCGGCGCGGCGACCGCCTGCGACCGGTGGGACTGGGCGGCAGCCGCAAGGTCAGCGACGTGCTGCGCGAGGCGCGCGTGCCCGCGAGCGAACGCGGCGGCGTGCTGGTGGTCGACGATGCGGACGGCATCCTGTGGGTGGTCGGACTGGCCCGCGACGAACGGACGCGCCTGTTGCCGGGAATGGCCGCGGTGGTTACTATCTCGGTCATCCGCAGGACTTACCCCACGACGCGAGGAACACGCGCCCCATGAACCAGCCCCCCGGCCGCCCCGGCCACGGCAGCGACGGACGAGGTCACCGCAACCAGGGTCCGCGGGGACCCGGCAAGCCGCCCGCCGGAAAGCCCCCCCACATCCCCGGCAAGACGGCGGGCTTCTGGGTGCTGCTGCTGTTCCTGGTCTTTTTGGTCTACCAGATGATCGCCCTGGACCACACCGCGGTGCAGGAGCTGACGTACTCGAAGTTCCGCGAGCAGGTCGACAAGGGCAACATCGCCAACGCGACGCAGACCA
>VGXH01000323.1 GCA_016873405.1 bacterium | reverse complement strand
TGACGATGCCGATGCCCACCAGGTCCAGCAGGAAGTCCTTCACCAGCGCCGAGCGGCCGAACAGCGGCTGCACGAACTCGATCAGCGCGCCGCCGGTGACCGCGGCCAGGGTCGCGTACCACAGACGGCCGCGCAACGGTCCCCGCCAGTACATGAGGATCGTCACCGCCGCCATCAGCACGACGTGGAACTGGTCGCCGAGGGGGGCGATCGCGGGGTGGCGCCGCAGCGCAAGGGGCACCGTCACGAAGAAGGGCAGCGTCGCCAGCGCCATCACCAGGAACCAGAGCCAGCGACGGCGCAGCAGCCGCGGCATCGGCAGCGCGGGCACATGACGCTCCCAGCGCGCGAGGCGGGGCCATCTCATGTGCGCGGCTTCCAGATGACCTGCTTGCGGCCCAGCAGGAACTGCCAGAACGCGTGGGCGCTGGCCAGGTTCAGCACGCACAGATAGGTGGCCAGCCCGGCCAGGCGCGGCACGCCGCGGCCGTCGCGCGCGGCGAAGTGGCCCCAGACGGCCACGGCGTAGAACAGGAGCTGGGCCGCCATCGCCGTCTTCCAGAAGGCGGTGCCGGCGCGGTTGGCCAGCAGCCACGCCGAGACGAAGCAGCCGGCCATGAACACGAAGGCCAGGTAGCGGAGCACCTTGTGCGACCACAGCTGCCAGGCGAAGATCCCGAACCGTCCGAGGTCCAGCAGCGCGGCCATGTCCTTGAGCGCGTGGAACGCGCGCAGCGACACGCGCACGCGCATGCGGTACTCGTCGCCGGTGGCGGCCAGCGCGTCCTCGTAGAGCAGCGCCTCCGGTTGGTAGACCACGCGGTAGCCCTGCTCGCGCACGCGCAGCGGCTGCACGAAGTCCGGCAGCTGGTCGGGGCGCATCGGCCTGTAGAGGGCGCGGCGGATGGCGTCCACGCCGCCGTCGACGCCGACGATCGAGCCCAGCCGCGTCTCCCAGTCGCGCAGCCGGTTCTCGTAGCGCATGTAGGCGGAGCAGCCCTCGCCCGTGAGCGAGCCGTCGGGCGCCTTGTAGACCATGCGCCCGGTGACGTAGCCCACGTCGCGGTCGGCGAAGCAGTCGACCAGCCGGCTGACGGTGTCCGGGGCGTAGAGGGAGTTGGCGTCGGAAAAGACGATGATCTCCCCGCGCGCCTGCGGCAGCGCCAGGTTGAGCGCGCTGGTCTTGCCGGCCCGCGGCTCCTGCCGCAGCACGCGCACGCGCGGATCGCCGATCGCGCGCACCAGATCGTCGGTGCCGTCGTCGGAGGCGTCCGAGACCACGATCACGTCCAGCAGTTCGGCCGGGTAGTCCTGCGCCAGCTTGTTGCGCACGGTGGCGGTGATGTGGCGCGCCTCGTTGAAGGCGGCGATCAGGACCGTGACGCGGGGCCGGGCGGCGCCGGCCGGGCCGGCCACCAGGCGGCGATCCAGGACGCGGCCCGCCAGCCAGGCCAGCAGCGGGTAGCCGGCGTAGACGTACGCCAGCCCGAGCAGGCACAGCCAGAACAACGCGATCCAGAACGTCACGGATCGACCCTCCCGGGTCCGTCGAGCCTGCCTCATGATAGCTGTTCTTGCGGAAGTCGTTATCTTCCCGGCGCCACGATCACCGCAGCCCGCCGGCGATGCAAGCGAATACCGCGCAAATTTTCGCTTTCTTTTCGCCACGGGTCGTGTTATGGTGTTCGGCGAATCCCCAGAGTGACCCCGGTGTCGGCGCAAACCGCCGGCGCCGTCTGCAAGGAGTACCGCCATGAACTGGACCGCGCTGCTGAACGCCGAGGTTGAGGATAACTACCGGGCGGCCGACGGCCTGATGGCCATGGTCGGCGATGCCGACCTGGGCTGGAAGCCCGCCTCGGGCCGCAACTGGATGACCACCGGCCAGCTGCTGATGCACCTGACCAATGCCTGCGGCTTCTGCTGCCGCGGCTTCCTGACCGGGGACTGGGGGATGCCCGAAGGCGACTGCGAGGGGGCGCCGGACCAGGAGATGCCGATGGAGGCGATGCTGCCCCCGGCCGAGGCGCTGCCGACCATCGGCAGCGTGGCCGAGGCGCGGCGCCTGCTGGCGGAGGACAAGCAGCTGGCGCTGGCCATGATCCGCGAGGCGGGAGAGGCGAAGCTCGACAGCCTGCTGGTGGCCGCGCCCTGGGCCCCGCGGGACCAGCAGCCGCTGGGCCGTCAGTTCCTGAGCATGACCTGCCACCTGCAGTCGCACAAGAGCCAGCTCTTCTACTACCTCAAGCTCATGGGCCGCGACGTCAACACCATGCACCTGTGGGGCATGAACTGATCGCCGGCCGCGCGCGGGCGGCATGAACGAGGGCGCCGATCACGGGACCGGCGCCCTTCTCACATCCACCGCGGTTGCGGCTAGCGCCCGGCCTCGTAGCTGGCCAGGGCCGTCATGTTGACGATCTCGTCCACCGTCGACTCCAGCGAGACCATGTGGATGGGCTGCTTGAGCCCGACCAGCAGCGGCCCGATGATCTCGCGGTTGCCCATGTGCCCGACCAGCTTGTACGCGATGTTCGCGCTCTGCAGGTCGGGGAACACGAACACGTTCGGCGCCCCGCTGAGCCGGCTGTCCGGCAGCAGCTTCGCCAACTGTCCCGGCACCACGGCGGCATCGGCGCGCATCTCGCCCTCGACCCGCACGTCCGGGTGCTCGCGATGCAGGATCGTCACCGCATCGCGGGCGGCGCTCGCCTCGGTCCGGTCGTTGTCGCCGAACATCGAGAACGAGAGCATCGCCACGTTCGGGTCGATGTCGAACTGCTGCGCCACCCGGCAGGCCTGGACGGCGATGTCGGCCAGCTGACGGGCGTCGGGCTTGAAGTTCACCGTCGTGTCGGCGAACACGTAGGCGCGCCCCTCGACCAGCAGCACGTGCATGCCGACGACACGCGAGGCGTCAGGCTTCAACTCGGCAAGGGAGAGCACGATCTTCAGGGTCTCGACGTACGAGCGCTGGGCGCCGCAGACCATGCCGTCGGCCTCGCCCGCGCGCAGCAGCATGCAGCCGTGGTGGATCGGCAACTGGACCATCCGGCGCGCCTTCGCGATGTCATAGCCGCGGCGGGCCTTCGCGGCGAACAGCATCTGCGCCAGTTCCTCGTGGCGCTCACCGCCGGACGAGTCGATGACGGGCACGCCCTTGAGGTCGATGTTGAGCGCCTCCGCGCGCCTGCGGACGACTTCGGGCCGGCCCAGCAGCGTCGGCTTGGCCAGACCCTCGGCGACCACCACGCGGCAGGCCTCGAGCACGCGGTCGCTCTCGCCGTCGGCGAAGATGACCCGCCGCGGCGCATGCTTGGCCGAGGAGCGGATGTTGTGCATCACCAGCAGCGAACGGTTGGTCATGCTCTCGAGGCGCTCGCGATAGGCGTCCCAGTCGGTGATGGGCTGGCCGGCCACGCCGCCCTCGCAGGCGGCC
>VGXH01000322.1 GCA_016873405.1 bacterium | reverse complement strand
GGGAGGCGCTTGACAACGAGGGCCTCATCGCCGAGCAGTACCGGGGCATCCGTCCCGCGCCGGGCTACCCGGCCTGTCCCGACCATGTCGCCAAGCGGGCGCTGTTCGCGCTGCTGGACGCCGGCCGGACCACCGGCTGCGCCCTGACCGAGTCGTGCGCCATCGATCCGGCCGCCTCCGTGGCGGGCTGGTACTTCGGCCATCCGGAGGCGCGCTACTTCGGCGTCGGCCGCCTTGGGCGCGACCAGGTCGCCGACTACGCGGCTCGCGCCGGGCTGACCGGGGACGAGGCGGCCGCCTGGCTGGCGGCGAATCTGGATTGACGAATCCCGGAACCACTGGCGCGCGGTCGGCCGCGCGCCGAGGCAGTCCCTTGCGAAGCGAGTGATCGATGCGCGTGACCGAGCACCTGGCCAAGGCCCAGCGGACCCTGTTCAGCTTCGAGATCATCCCGCCGCCGCGCGGCCAGAACGTCGGCGAGATCATCCAGATCATGGAGCAGCTGGTGCCGGTCGCGCCGCCGTTCATCGACGTCACCAGCCACTCGGCCGAAGCGATCTACGAGGAGCAGCCGGACGGCACCATCCGCCGCCGCGTGCGCAAGAAACGGCCGGGCACCATCTCGATCTGCGGCATCATCCAGAACCGCTACCGCATCGACACCGTGCCGCACCTGCTGTGCACCGGGTTCACGCGCGAGGAGACCGAGGACGCGGTCATCGAGCTGAACTACCTGGGCATCGAGAACGTGCTGGCCATCCGGGGCGACGAGTCGAACTACAACAAGGTCATCCGCGAGGGCCGCACGCGGAACCTGTACGCCGTCGACCTCGTCAAGCAGCTCGTGGACCTGCGCGAGGCCCGCTTCCTGGACGACCTGGCCAACACCCAGCCGATCAACTTCTGCGTGGGCGTGGGCGGCTATCCCGAGAAGCACGTCGAGGCGCCCAACTTCAAGTCCGACATCGCGCGCCTGAAGGCGAAGGTCGACGCCGGGGCCGACTACGTCGTCTCGCAGATGTTCTTCGACAACGCGTGTTTCCTCGAGTACCGGCGCCGCTGCCGCGAAGCGGGCATCACGGTGCCGATCATCCCCGGCATCAAGCTGATCGACAGCGTGCGGCAGCTCAGTTCGCTGCCCAAGCACTTCCACGTCACGATCCCCGACGCGCTGGTCGACGAGATCCATGAGTCGCCGAGGCACGTCAAGGAGATCGGCCGCGCCTGGGCCCGGAGACAGGTGGAGGGCCTGCTGGCCGAAGGCGTCGAGTGCGTCCACTTCTACGTCATGAGCGATGCCGGCGGCGCGGTGGGGATCATCCGGGACCTCGGCTGAACCCCGTCCCGGCCGGCTTCTGCGGCAGGTCCGGGCTTGCCAGCCCGCCGGCCGCGTTGTAGCGTCGGGTGGACGGCCGCACGGACGCGGTCGCGCCAGGGAAGGAACCCGGACACCCGCATGCCCGCCGAGGCCCCCCTTCGCCGCCTGCTGCTGCTGCACCGCGACCCGGCGCTGGCCCGGCGTGTCCGGACGCTCCTGGAGCCCGCGGACCAGACCCGCCACCGCGTGGCCCATTTCACCCACCTGGCCGACGCGCTGACCTGCCTGCAGATCGACGACGTCGACCTGGTCCTGGTCGGCCCCGAACCCGCGGACGTCGACCAGGTCCGCGCCGTGCAGCGGCTGGGCGCGGCGCGGCCCGAGACGCCGCAACTGGCGCTCATGGTCTCGCCGGACGCCGCCCACACCGCCGCCGTGCGCGCCGCCGGCGCCCGCGAGAGCCTGCCCCTGGACGAGGCCGACCTGCCGGCCTGGCTGCGGACCATCGACTTCTGCCTGCGCGAAGCGGCCATCGCGCGCGAACTGGCCGAGGTGACCGCCCGCCTGGACTGGCTGGTCCACATGGACGGCCTGACCGGGCTCCTGAACCGCAAGGGGATGGAGCGCGTCCTGCGCGCGGAGCTGGCGGGCGCCCGCGGGACGGGGCGCGAACTGACCGTGCTGCTGGTCGACCTCGACGACTTCTCGCGGCTCAACGCGACCCTCGGGCACGGCGTCGGCGACCTGGTCCTGGTCGGGGCCGCGCGGCGGATCCGCGAATCGGTCCGCGAACAGGACAAGGTGGGCCGCTGCGGCACCGACCGCTTCGTCGTGCTGCTGCCGGACGCCGCTCCCGGCGAGGCGGAGGTGGTGGCCGAGAAGATCCGCCTGGCGATCGGGCGCGACGTGATCACGGCCGGCGGGCAGTCCTTGCAGACCACGGCCAGCCTCTCGCTGACCACCGTGGCCGACGCCGACCTGTCCTGGGACGAGGTCATGGCCCGCGCGCACTTCGTGCTGCAGCAGGGCAAGCTCGGCGGCAAGAACCGCGTCTCCCACGCGGCCTCGGTCGAGCCCGGGGGCCCGGTGCTGCCGGCGTTGGCCGGGCCGCACATGGTGCGCGCCCTGCTCGAGGACGACGTGCTGGAGGCGGCCAGCCAGCCGATCGTGAACCTCGACGACGGCCGCATCGTCTCGCGGGAGATGCTGGTCCGCGGCCCCGAGGGACCGCTGCGCCGGCCGGACAACCTGTTCCGCTTCTGCCAGGAGAACGACATCCTGGCGGCGGTGGACCTGCGCTGCCTGCGCCTGTGCGCGGCGCACGGACGGCGCCTGGGCCCGCGCCCGGACTACCACGTGAACATCATGCCGGCCACGCTGCTGCAGACCCCGGCGCCCGAGCTGGTCCGCGCCCTGACCGACGGCCGCGACGACGTCACCTGCTGCCTGGAGATCAGCGAGCAGCAGCTGCTGGGGGACCCCTCGGTGCTGGTGCCGCACGTCCGCGCGCTGCAGCAGGCCGGCGTGCGGATCGCCATCGACGACGTCGGCTTCGGCAACAGCTGCCTCGAAGGCCTGATCATGCTGCACCCGCAGGTGGTGAAGGTCGACAAGCGGCTGGTGCGCGGGCTGGCGGTGGATCCGGAGATGCGGCGGGCGCTCTCGAGGCTTCTGCGCGTGGCGGACGTGCTGGAGGCCGAGGTCGTGGCCGAGGGCATCGAGACGACCGACGACTTCCGGGTCCTGGCCGACATGGGGGTGCGCTTCGGTCAGGGCTACCTGTTCGGGCGGCCGGTGCCCTGCGGCCAGACGGCGCCGGGCGCCCCCGACGCCGCCGCTGCCGAAGCCTGAGGCGCCGGTCCGCCCCGGCGCCCGTCCCGGACCCTGCCGGCCTACTCCTCGTACACGGCCAGGTCCCCGACCACCTGCTCCACCGCCGCCAGCACCCGGTTCGAGCGCACGAGTTCGCGCATCGCCGTGTGGTCGGGGTTCAGCGGCCGGTCCACGTCCAGGAACTCGACCGTCCCGCGCACGCAGGCCCTCGCCGCCGCGGTGCCCCGCCCGGGCGTGAACGCGCGCAGGTCCAGCGCCTGGGCGGCCGCCATCATCTCGATGCCCAGCACGCCGC
>VGXH01000321.1 GCA_016873405.1 bacterium | reverse complement strand
AAAAGCACCGTGCGCCGCGGCCCGACGAAGAAATCCTCCAGCGGCAGGCTCTCCTGGCTGTCCTCGTCGATGATGTAGCAGACGGCGTCCAGGGCCAGCAGCGCCGGCGCCAGGTCGGCCGACGGCAGCGCGTTGCAGAGGTTGCCGCCGAGCGTGGCGGTCGAGCGCACGGGCCGGTTGCCGCACCGGGCGGCCGCCTGCGCCAGCAGGCCGCCGGCGTAGCCGGCGACGAACGGATCGGTGGCGATGGCATGGAGCGTCGCGGCGGCCCCCACGAAGACGTCGCCGTCGGGCGTGCGCGCGATCGCGTCGAGTCCCGCGTGGTTGATGTCCACCACGAAGTCGCACTGGGGCGGGAACAGGAACAGGTCGGTCCCGCCGGCGATGTAGATGCCCTTGCCGGGGCCGCGGCGCAGCATCGCCACCGCCTCGCCCGGGCTGCCGGCGATCCGGTACTCCTTGAGGTCCCACATGGCGTCCCCCTCGGCCTTGGGTGCGGCTGGAAGGCCAAGTATACTGTAACGCGCGCGACGATCAACCGCCGCCCGCCGACGCCGGAAGCGGCGACTCGAGTCCGGGCCGATCAGGGGAAAAGCCATGCCGAACCCTCGGGGATTCCTGCTCGAGAACGCCGCCACGCTGGTGACCATGAACGACGCCCGCGACGTGGTGACCGATGCCTGGGTCGCCGCCCGCGACGGACTGGTCACGGCGGTCGGCCGCGGCCCGGCTCCCGCGCTGGTCGACGGCGCGCCGCCGGCCGAGTTCGCGCGCTTCGACGCGCGCGGCTGCGTCGTCCTGCCGGGCCTGGTCAACACCCACCACCATCTGTACCAGACGCGCACGCGCGCCTGGCGCGGCGTCGTCGACAGCGGGCTCTTCCCCTGGCTGCGGACCCTGTATCCCGTGTGGGCGAAGCTGACCGACGAGCAGTTCCATCGCGCCGCGGTGGTCGGCTGCCGCGAGCTCCTGCGCTCGGGCTGCACGTTGACCACCGACCACCACTACCTGTTCCCGCGCGCGGCCTCGCCGCGCCTGTTGGACATCGTCATCGAGGCCGCGCTCTCGACCGGCATCCGTTTCCACCCCACCCGCGGCTCGATGAGCCGCTCGGTCCGGGACGGCGGCCTGCCGCCGGACGATGTGGTGCAGGACGCCGACACGATCCTGGCCGACAGCGAGCGCGTCGTCGGGCGCTGGCACGACCCGCGTCCGGGCGCCGCCGTGCGCGTGGCGCTGGCGCCGTGCTCGCCCTTCTCCGTGGACCCGGAACTGATGCGCCGCACGGCCGAGCTGGCGCGGCGCCACGGCCTGCGCCTGCACACGCACCTGGCCGAGACGCGCGACGAGAACGAGTACTGCGAACGCATCTACGGCTGCCGTCCCCTCGACTTCCTGGAACGGGTCGGCTGGCTGGGCCCGGACGTGTGGCTGGCGCACGGGATCTGGTTCGACGACGACGAGATCGCGCGGCTGGGCCGCGCCGGCACGGGCATCGCCCATTGCCCCTCGTCGAACATGCGCCTGGGCTCGGGCATCTGCCGCGTGCGCGAGCTGCGCCGCGCCGGCAGCCCGGTCGGCCTGGCGGTCGACGGCTCGGCCAGCAACGACAGCTCGAACCTGCTGGCGGAACTGCGCCAGGCGCTGCTGCTGCACCGCGTGCTGGGCGGAGCGGCGGCGATGACGGTCCAGGAAGTGCTGGAGATGGCGACGCTGGGTGGCGCCCGCTGCCTGGGCCGCGAGGATACCGGCGCGATTGCGCCGGGCCGCGCCTGCGACCTGGCCGTCTTCGACCTCGAGGCGATCGGCTACGACGGCGCCGACGACCCCGTGGCGGCGCTCCTGCTCTGCCACCCGGAGCCCGCGCGCGCGACCATCGTCGGCGGGCTCGTCGTCTACGACCGCGACGCCGAAGATCCCGACGCCCGCTGAGCCGGACCGCCGCCGGCGCGTGACGGCGGCCCGCCGGCCCCCAGCGCGCCGGCATAGATCGCCGCCGTGGTCAGCAACGCCCCGCCCAGTTGCAGCGGCAGCAGGGTCTCGCCCAGCAGCAGCCAGCCCCACACCGTGGCCAGCACCGGTTGCAGCAGCAGCACCAGCCCCCCGGTGGCCCCCCGCACGCGCGGCAGGGCGGTGGCGATGGCCCACCAGCCGGCCGCGTGCACGCCCGCGCCCAGCGCGCCGACCGCGAGCCAGGCCGTCGCGGTCGTCGGCAGGAAGGACGCGCGCTCGAACAGGCAGATGAGGCCGCTGCTGAGGGCGCCGCCCAGCGACAGCCAGGCGACGATCGTCACCGGCGACAGGCTCGGCTCGAACCGGCCCAGGCGGCGCGTGGTCAGCAGGTAGGCGCCGTAGGCCAGCCCGGTCGCCAGCCCGAGCAGCACGCCTCGCAGGTAGTCGCCGGACAAGGCGACGCCGCTGCCGACGCCGGCCACCAGCGCGACGCCGAGCAGGCCTGCCGCCGCGGCGGCGAAGAACCGCGCGCGCGGGCGCTCGCCCATGAAGGCCCAGTTCAGCATCGCCGTGTTGAAGACCTGCGTGCTGGCGAGGATCGTCGCCAGGCCGGCGCCGACCAGCGCGATCGACCGGTGCCAGAGGTAGAGGTCGGCCGTGAAGATGGCGCCGCCCAGCAGGGCCAGCAGCGCCGCGCGCGGCGGCAGGCGCAGGGGCCGCCCGGCCAGCGCGGCCGCGCCGGCCATCGTGAACGTCCCGGCCAGCAGGCGCCAGAACGCGATCGCGGTCGGACCCAGGCCCTCCGCCGCGGCGACCTTGACGAGGATCGCCGCCCACGAGATGCAGACGCCGCCGAACAGCAGCAGGACCAGCGTGGACAGCGGGCGACGGGGCGGCGCGGGCTGGGCCAAGGTCACCTCCGGCGGCGCACCATAACAGCCGCCGCCCGGCCGGGCAATCGCGCGCGGCAGCCGTGCGCGGCAGCCGGCGCCCGCGCCCGGCTGCCGTCTCAGGACTCGTCAGCCGCGGCGTCCGGCACCGCCGGCCGCACCACGAACGTCTTCTCCTTGCGGATCTCCACGGTGCCCGGCGGCGCGCCCTTCGGCTTGCTCACGAACCGCGCGCGCGTGCCGCTGACCGAGACCTGCGTCGACTCGCGCTTGCGGCTGTGCCAGGCGGCGATCGCCGCGGCGGCCTTCACGGTCTCGTTGTCCGGCTCCTCGCCCGCGGGCACCTGCAGCACGACGTGGCTGCCGGGCAGGCCGCGCACGTGGAACCACCAGTCGTTGGCCTTGGCGATCTTGAGCGACAGGCGGTCGTTGTCCTGGTCGGTCTTCCCGGCCAGGACGGTCCAGCCGCCCGGCAGCGTGTAGCGCCAGGCGCGGACCGGCGTCCGCTCGGGTTTCTCCGGGCGCGGCACGCTCAGGCCTCCGCCGCGGCGGCGCGGCGTCCGGTCACCGTCAGGCTCCAGATCCCGGTGCCCCCCTCGCGGAAGGCGCGCACGGCCGCCGGCGGCGCCGCGGGGG
>VGXH01000320.1 GCA_016873405.1 bacterium | reverse complement strand
GAACGGGCCCGACCGGACGCGCAGATCCTTGTCCGTGATCGTGTAATGCGTGCTCACCAGCAGCCAGACCGGCAGGCCGGCGCCGACCAGCAGCGCCGGAACGGCGAACCACAGTTCGGCTGAACGGGCGCCCCGCAGCGCGAACGCCGACCCCGCGCACATCAGCACGGCAACGATCATCGTCACGAGCAGCCACGTGTCGACCTCGGAGCGGAAGCGGCGCGGTTCCATGTCGGCTGTCACCTCAGCGCCCGGCGCGCAGGCGCGGCCGGGTCGCCGGGTCGCGCCGCCAGCGCACCTGGAACTCGATCTCTTCGGTCCGGTCGTCGCGCTCGTGCTCGATGCTGATGGTGGCGCCGGCCGGAACGGTCAGGCGCTCGCCGGCGACCTGGATCTTGAAGGCCCGGCCCTCCTCCAGCGCATCGGCCAGCCGCCGCAGCTTCGCCACGAATTCACGGGTGGAACAGGTCTTCTCGATGTCGCGCGCGCGCTTTCCGGGCATGGGGACGACCTCTCGTGGCAGGAGCGACAGGTTTCTCCAGTGCGGCGGAGGCGCCGCGAGGACCGGCATCAGGCGCCGCATATGGCGCCCAACGCCTCAGGTTCCCCGATCATGATGTCGATGTCAACCAGGCCCTCGGGCAGATCCTCCAGACCGGCTGCCGCCAGTTCCTCACGCGGCGAGCAGCGGCGCGTCACGTTCGGGATCGAAGGCAGAGAGCTCGACAGCGGGCATCGCCGAGTCAACTCCTGCGGTCGGCGCTGTCGCGCGTTGGCGCCTGATGCCGCGACGCTGCCGCGCGCAGCGCCGCGCCTTCCTGAGCGCCGGATCCGGCCCAGGTCCTCCGACCCGAACCGACGATCGGCAGCAGCAGGGGCGCGAGCCACAGCAGATTCCACCAGGTCAGCCCCGCGCCCCGCAGGCCGCCGAAAGCCCAGACACCCCAGACGACGGACAGGCAGAACAGCCCGTACGGGGCGAGCATGAGCTTCCAGTACGGCGCCTTCGGGAATCGCCACGGCGTGATGCGGACGACGGCGACGGCGGCCGCTCCCGCCAGCGCCAGCCCCAGCAGTCCCTGAGCGTGCTTCTTCTGGAGAACCATCACCACGGCCAGCGCCAGCACCCAGATGAAGCCGCCCAGCCAGCCGGCCGTCCAGCCGATCTTCTCGCCCCGTCTGTCGTTCACGGTCCGCCTCCTTCGCGTGACGGGAGCCCTCGGTTGTCGACGGTGTCGCGCGCTCCCGGGGCCGAGCCGCGGACCAGGCCCGGCGCCGCGCGCAAGCAGGTGCTCGACGCCAACTGGTCCAGCATGAACCCCGCCACGTCGGCGCGAGACACGTTGACGGTCCAGAGGAAGCTCCCCAGGTTCCGTCCGTGGCGCACACGCCCGCGTCCGGGCCCATTTGTGAGCGCGCCCGGCGCTGTCACCGATGCCGAGCGACGTCTCGCAGACCAGGCGGCGCACCCCGCAGGCCTCCATGGCCCGCACGATGTTGTCCGTTCCCCGCGACAGGATACGCGTTGGGTAGAGCCGCGGCCGATGGCCGAGCGCGCACAGCACCGCGTCCTGGCACCGCATGGCCGCCTCGACCGAGGCGGCGTCCAGCACGTCGCCCCGCGCCACCGTCAGGCGCTCGTGTTCGATCGCGAGCTTGGCCGGGTTCCGGGCCAGCGCGGTGACCGCGAAGCCTCTTTCCAGGGCCTGCGCGACCAGCTGGCGCCCGGTGCCGCCCGTGGCCCCGACGATCAGGAGCCGCCGCGGTTGCGCGGGCGGCGCCGCGTTCGCGGGATGGGCGCCGGGACGGAATCCCTGCCGCCCCAGGCCGATCGAAAGGCCGATCGCGTAGAGCGCGAAGACGATGAGCAGTTCCATGTCGTGCCTGTCCCCTCCATCGGGCGGCGTCACATCCCGTCCTTGTCGCGTTTCGCCAGCGCGGTCACCCGGACGATGAACGCGGTCTTGCCGTTCGTGTAGGCGACCCGGTCCTGCGGCCACTCGGCGGCCAGGCGCACCTTCAGGGCCGCGTACTCCGTGGTCACCTCAGGATGCGCGATGAGGTAATCGCGGAACAGGAGCCGGTCCCAGTGCTCGCTGAAATGCCGCTCGACCATATGGATGTGGTGCGTGCGCGCGCCGGTGGTGGCGTCCCGCTTGATGAACCACGCGTAGAACGGCGGGCCGTCGTCCCCCTGCGTCGGGCGCCAGAAGAAGTCGTAACCCTGCCGCTCCAGGAGCGGGGCGATGCGCTCCCTGGTCGCCTGCAGGTCCGCCACCTCAACCAGCATGTCGATGATCGGCTTCGCGACCAGGCCGGGCACCGCCGTGCTGCCGAAGTGTTCGATGCGCCCGACGAGCTCGCCGGGCAGGCAAGACCTGAGATGGGCCGCCTCGGCCAGGAACAGCCTCGGCCAGAGCGGGTCGTAGGCGACGATCGCGATGTCCTCCCGGACGACGCGCGCGACACGTTCCTCTTGCGTTTCCAGACCCCGCTCTCCAGGTCGGATTCGTGACTTGCTTGCTGCGGCCGGCGTCGCCGATTCGCGGGCGTGCCGCGGCAACCACCGGCCGACGCGCGCGCGGTATGAGTCGTACTCGACCCCGAACCGGCGCCGCAGCGCCGGCTCCTCGTAGAGACGTACGAACAGGTGCGCCCAGAGCAGGAAGAGCGCGGTGTACGCGGCCAGCGCCGCGGACCGGTAGAAGAGCGCCGCCCCGCCGAGCGCGAACGCGCCGCCGATGTACATCGGGTTGCGCACGACCCCGTACGGCCCCCGCTGCACGAGTCGGCGCGGCGCGTCGAACGGCGCGGGCGTGCCCCGCCCCAGCAACGCAAAGGTCAGCACGCACCAGCCGGCGATGACGCCGCCCGCTCCCGACGCCAACGCCCCGGCCACCTGCCACGGGCCGATCGCCGCCGGCCTGGACACGCCGGACCAGGACAGGATCTGCGCCGGGAGGGGAACGAAGATCAGGCCGATGAAGAGAGCCGCGTAGGCCAGAGCTCGGCCCAGGATCAACATGACGCCCGCCACCGGCTAGTCGCCATTGCGTTCCTCGAGGATCTTGCGGGTGCGCTGAAGATGATGCAGCAGGTGATCGGCCTGCAGCCCGATCATGAACCCGACCGGGACCCGCTCGACCCGCCCCTCCCGATCCCGGACCAGCACGGCGCGGTCCCAGGCCTCGGGCTCGGGCTCCACCAGTTGCAGGACATGCGCGCGGATGGCCTTCAGCAGGGCCAGCGACGGCTGCAAGGGCCGGGAACGGTAAGCCCATCGCTCGCCCCAGGTCCGCTGCGACGCTTCCCAGTACCAGGCCAGCGCGAACTCGGGCTCGTTCGCGCCCAGCGCCATCTTGATGCCGAGCTTCCAGAGGTCGTCGCCGTCGGCGACATGATGCACGATCTCGCGGATGGTCCAGCCGGCGGCGGCAGGCGTGAAGTCCAGGACGTCGTCGGTCAGTCCGGTTACAGCGGCTTCCAGCAGTGCCGGCCCCTCGCGA
>VGXH01000319.1 GCA_016873405.1 bacterium | reverse complement strand
GGCGGCCCATTGCAGGTGGTGGTGCAGGAAGGCGTCGGCCCGGGCGCGGGCGAACGCGGCCGCCGTCAGCGCCGGTTCGGCGGCCGCGGGGTCGGGCCGATCCCAGACCGCGCGCGGCGGAACGACGGTCCCGGTCGCCGGTCGCGGCGCCACGAAGACACCGGGATGGCAGTACACGGTCAGCGCGGGCGCCGCGCCGGGGCGCGAACGACGCAGGACCAGCCAGGCCTCGGCGTCGCCGGGAAGGTCGTCGGCGCAGATCGCCAGCGCGTCGATGGCGCCGGCCGGCACCACCCCCGCGACGGCCTGACGCGCGGCATCGACGACCAGGTCGGCCAGCGCCGATTCCAGGCCCGTGCAGGTGATCGGCGTCGCGGCGTCCATGCCCTCAGCTCTCGGCCAGCAGCGGACCGCCGCCGACCGGCCGCAGCGTGGCGGTAAAATGCCGCAGCGCCGGCGGCTCCCAGGTGATTTCCAGGCCGCGCAGGCGCGGAGCCAGTTCCATCACGCGCGCGCAGGCGTCGGCCACGAAGTCCAGCTGCGTGTGCGTGTAGACGCGCCTCGGCACGGCCAGGCGCACCAGTTCCATCGCCGGGGGCACCAGCTTGCCGGTGTCGGGGTCCCTGTGTTCGAACATGAGGCTGCCGATCTCCACCGCGCGCACGCCGGCCAGCTGGTAGAGCGCGGCGGTGACGACCTGACCGGGAAACTCGCGTTGCGGCACGTTGGGCAGCATGCGCCGCGCGTCCAGATAGACGGCATGTCCGCCGGTCGGGCGCAGGAACGGCACGCCCAGTTCGTCCAGGCGCGCGCCCAGCCTCGCCACCTGGCCGATGCGATAGGCCAGGTAGTCCTCGTCCAGCACCTCGCGCAGACCCTGTGCGACGGCGGCCAGGTCGCGACCCGCCAGCCCGCCGTAGGTCGGGAATCCCTCGCGCAGGATCAACAGGTTGGTGGCCGCCTGCGCCAGGCCGTCGTCGTCCAGGCAGAGGAAGCCGCCGATGTTCACCAGAGCGTCCTTCTTGGCGCTCATCGTGCAGCCCTGGCCCAGGGCGAACATCTCGCGGCAGATGTCGAGGATCGACTTCTCGCGACAGCCCGCCTCCCGCTGCTGGATGAACCAGGCGTTCTCGGCGAAGCGACAGGCGTCGAAGATGAGCGGCACACGTTGCTCGCGGCAGAAGGCGCTGACCGCGCGCATGTTCGCCAGCGAGACGGGCTGCCCGCCGCCGCTGTTGTTGGTGATGGTCAGCAACACCAGCGGAATGCGCTCGCGGCCGTACTTCGCGAAGGCGGCCGCCAGCTTCGTCAGGCTCATGTCGCCCTTGAAGGGCGCCTCGAGCGTCGGGTCCAGGCCCGCGTCGTCCACGCAGTCCAGCGCGATGGCGCCCACGTGCTCGACGTTCGCGCGCGTGGTGTCGAAGTGGATGTTGTTGGGCACGACCTGGCCCGGTTTCACCGCGGTCGCGAAGAGCAGCCCCTCGGCGGCGCGGCCCTGGTGCGTGGGGATCACGTGCCGGTAGCCGAAGATGCCGCGGATCGTGGATTCGAAGTCCGCGAAGGACCGGCTCTGGGCGTAGGCCTCGTCCCCGGTCATCAGCGCCGCCCACTGCTGGTCGCTCATGGCGCTGGTGCCGCTGTCGGTCAGGAGATCGACGTAGATCGCGGTGGAGGGCACCTTGAAGACGTTGTAGCCCGCCTCCTCGAGCAGCCGCGCGCGTTCCGCGGGCGTGGTGCGGCGGATCTTCTCGACGACCTTGATGCGGTAGGGCTCGAACGGGCATTCCATGGTGTGCTCCCGGGCTCGAGGCTCGTGGCCGGTGACGCGCCGGGGCGCCGCGGGCGCGGCGCCGGGGGCGCCGCGGACGGGTCGCGGCGCCGGCGGGAACATGGTCATCCGGGGGCCGGCGGACAAGGGGCGGCCCGCGGCCCGCCGGCGACCCGTCCGCCGGATCAGCCGGCGTGACCGGGCAGGGGCGAACGCACCTGGTAGAGCACCAGCGCCTGGTCCGTGACGCGGCCGAGCACCTCGTAGTGGCGCACCGGTTCCTCGGTGCCCTGGCACATGTAGACACCCGCCGGCACGAAGCCGCCGCCGGCCCGCGCCGCCTCGGCCAGCAGCGCCAGCGGACGCGCTCCCTGACCCGGCGACTCGCCGAGGTCGCCGCGGGTGATCAGCCACCAGGCCTGCCACAGCGGCTGCTCGAGCAGCGCGGACGGGGCGGCGCGGCCCCAGGCGGCCACGACGGCCGCCGAGCGCGCCCGCGCTTCCGGCTCGGCGAACACGACCTGTCCCCAGTCCGAGGCCGCCAGCGCGTCGGCGAAGGACGCGAAGTCCGGGAACTCGCGCACATCCAGCGCGGCCTGCCAGCGCCGACACTCCGTTCGCAGCGGCGGCACCAGGAAGCGCGGCAGCAGGGGCTCCGGCGGCGCTGACGTCGCGGTGTCGTCGCCGCCCGCGGCGGCCGCGGCGGCCAGCAGGCCGTGGCGGGCAGGAGCCAGTCCGGCGGCGGCCAGGGCGTCGGCGGCGGCGGCCAGCAGTTCGCGCGGGCCCGGCAGCAGCAGCCAGTCCAGCCGCGACTCGCCGGCAACCACCCACCCGCGCTCGAGCAGCGATTCCCCGATGTACTCGAGGTCGCCGCTCATCGAGCCGACGATGCGCAGCACCGGACCCAGTTCGTCCTTCTCGCGCGCGGCCACGATCCGCGCCACGCTCTGGTCCAGGTTCGCCGCGTACTCGGCCTGCAGGAAGCCCTTCTCGCGGCGCCGCGACGGGCCGGGCTCGCGCTCGGTCCCGGCCAGCAGGCCCACTTCCGCCCAGACCCGGCGGGCCAGCCGCTGCTGCGAGGGCAGTTCGACGATGTCGTCGGCCCTCGGCGTGGTCAGGAACAGGTGCTCCCACGGCTCGGCGTCGGCGACGGTATCGACCGTCATCAGCAGACGCCGGCCGCGGCCCAGCTGCGCGATGCGGTAGCGCGTCTCGGGCTCGAATCGCTGCGCTTCGCACATGACCACCAGGGCGGCGGAGGGGTCGGCGGCATCGGCGCCGCCGCTGCGGCCCAGGTCGGGCGCGACGCCCCGCTCGGGCACGCGGATGTCCAGCGGGCCGGCCAGCCCGATGCGAAGGCACTCGCGCGCCAGGAAGGCGGCGGTGGCCGGATCCGGGCACCAGAACGTGATCTCGCCCGGGTCGTCGGCCAGGCGTCGGGCCTGGACCAGCCCGCGGACCAGCGCGTCGTGGCGGCCGCTGCCGAGGGTGCCCTTGAGCACGACGAAGCGCCGATCGGGATCCAGGCCGGCCACCGCGGCCACGCGTTCGATCGCCGTCGCCAGCGAGGCGCCGCCCTCGGCGCCGCCCAGCAGCCCGAGCAGACCGCGCCTGCCCTCGGCCAGGCGGGCCAGGCGACCGGGACCCGCCGGCGCCGCCGCCGACGTGTCGTCGCCGGCGAAGCGCCCGCCGACCAGCGCCCCCAGCAGTTCCCAGCCGTCTTCGCCCTGCCTCACCGTCGGGCTGTCGGCCAGGGGG
>VGXH01000318.1 GCA_016873405.1 bacterium | reverse complement strand
GGGGGCGCCGGAAGGTCGCCGCGGCACTGGACACCCTGGGCCTGGACGCCGAGGTGACCGCCCGCGCTTCGACCCGTCGCCGCTACGTGTTCGGGCAGGACGGACGCGCTTTCGCGCACAGCCGGGTCGAGTTCGATGCCGTGTCGGTCCGCGGCGATACCGACGGCTACCACTACGACCTCGAGCGCGTGCCCCTGTCGTCGGCGATCGAGATGCTGCTTGGCAACAGCGGACTCCGCCTCGATGCGCGCGACACGATCATCTTCGCATCGCCCGCCGACGCCGCGCGCAAGCCGTTCGCCACGCCGGTCGACGTCGCCTTCCACAACCGGGACCGCTCGTGGGAGACGAATCTCGCCTTCCTGCGCGAGAAGTTCGGGATCACGCTCGAGGTGGTCACCGACACGATGACGACCTGGGAGGTCGAACTGGTCGAGGCGCCGTCGCCTGCCGGCGCCAGGTAGGGCGACCGAACCGCACAACGAGCCTATCCGGAATCACCGGCGACGCGCGCCCGGTTCCCCGCGGAACCGGGCGCGCCGCCGCCCTGGCAGCCGACGCAGCGTTCGTGCGACACCTCAGGTCGATGCTTCCCCGTCCGGCCGCGGTTCGCCCGCCGCCGCCTCGCCCGGGCGCCGCAATCCGATCACCCGCGCCGGAAACCCCGCCAGGATCGACCACGCCGGGTAGACCTTCTTGCCCACGACGCTGCCGGCCGACACGACGCAGCCCTCCGGCAGCACGACCCCCGGCAGCACGATCACGGACATCCCGAGCCAGCAGTCGTCGCCGGGGACGACGCGCTCGTGGTGGTAGCCCTGGTCGATGATCGGACGTTCGGTGTCGGTGGTCACGTGGTTGATCGACCAGATCTTCACGTCCGGTCCGATCAGAACGCGCTTGCCGAGCGTGATGCCGGCCGAGGCCTGCAGGAAGCACCCGCTGCCGAGATGGCAGCCGTCCCCCACCTCGAGCATATGCGCGCTGCGGTAACGAACGCCCTCATGGATGATGATGTCGGCGCCGGCCTTGGCGAAGTAGCGTGGGATCACCCGTCCGCGCAGCACCTGTCCCGCCGTGCCCGGCAGCCGGGACCAGATCGCGTTCTTGTAGTTGAAGCGGCCGATGGGGTCCTTCAGTTCCCAGTACACATGCTTGAGATAGCCGGCCATGACCTGACTCCCGTCGTGGGCCGCCCCGGGCGCTCGTCGAGAACGGCGCTCAGCGTTTCCCCGCCACCGCATCCTTCGCGGCGTGCCGCCCATGATGCCAGGAATGCTGCAGGCGCGCCCGCACCAGCCCGACCAGGGCCACCGCGGACAGTCGCAGGCGCAGGCTCTTGGTGTAGGCCCGTATCGCTTCGTCCGCCCGACCGACATGGCGCAGATGACTGGCGTAGCCGAGATGCAGATGCGCCAGTTCATGCCGGACCCAGCGCCGTTCCTCGTCGGTTCGCAGGTAGGGGAGTTGCCGCTCGTAAGCCAGGATCAGGTACGGCGTGCACTCGGCGCCGCGCGCGCAGATGCTGCTCGAGCGCAGCTGATACGTGTGCCACACCTCGTCGAGGAAGCCGATGACGTGCCCGTGCCAGGCGATGCGGCGCCACATGTCGATGTCGTTCGAGTTGCGCAATTCCTCGGCGAACCCGCCGGCAGTGGCGAACACGCCGCGGCGGCAGACCACGCTGGACGTGCCGATGAAATTGATGTGCAGCAGATGGCCGTAGGCCTGCTCTCCGCGAATCAGGCCGAGCTTCGGGTCCGCGGTCGGCCGCAGATCCCTGCGGAAGCTGACGTAATCGGCAAGGAAGTCGGCGTGCGCTTCGTGGCCGTCCTCGGCGGTGACCCGGAACGACGTGCTGAGCAGATCCATGTCCGGATTCGCGGCGAACAGCTCCATGGCGCGCCGCAGCTTGCCTGGCTTCATGAGGTCGTCGGCGTCGCAGAAGGCCACGAAGTCGCCGCGCGCCGCCTCGATGGCGATGTTGCGCGGGCGCGACGGTCCGCCGGACTGCGGGATCGTGATCGTGCGCAGACGGTCCCCGTAGCGGGCAAGGACCGCGGCGGTGTCATCGGTCGAACCATCGTCAACCACGATCAACTCGATGTCGGGCCAGTCCTGCGCCAGGATCGCCTCGATGGATGCCGGCAGGTAGGCGGCGCAGTTCCAGGTCGGCATCACGACCGTGACGAGCTTGTTCGCTTGGAAGTTGCTGGTCACGCAAACACCTGCCGTCGTGGAACTTGCTCCCGGCCTCGCCGCCCCGCGACCGCAGGTCGCTCCGACCGGCAAAGGCAATGGCGGGCGAATCTCGGGCGCCAAGGTATCACGGCTCTTCCCCGTCTCCAAGCGCCATCATCATAGCCCGACGATGCTCTCCACGCACTCCCCCGGGGGCGGCAGCGGGATGACGACCCCGCCCCCGCTCTGTCCCCCGATCGCCAGCACACGGTCAAGGGGGCAGCCCTCGTCCCGGTACGCGATCGGCAGCAGGTCCGGGTGCGTCAGACCCAGCATCTCCTGGTACCAGCCGGCGTAGGCCCAGTCCGAGCCGCGCCCCGCCTCGGCAATCAGCGGGAATTCCTCGATGAAACGCTTGGCCAATTTCAGCGGATCCAGGTTCGCGGCGTACGACCAGTCGAAATACTTCGCGCCGGCCCCGCTGGTGTAGTGCGCCGAGAGATGCTCCCACTCCACCAGCCGCGCCCCGTGCTTGACCGAGATGTTGGTGACCGGCGTGATGGAGCAGCGCCAGTGCTCACCCCCCGGCGACAGCCCCGGCGCGATGCGCAGGCGCTGGTGCCCGAGGCGGTGCAGCTCGCTGACCATCAGGAGGACGCGGCGATAGACGGCGTCGTCCACGGTGGTGGCGCTCCCGGGGTTCGGGGTCAACGGCGCGGTTATCGGCAGGGCGGCGGGGAGGTTGAGTGGCGCCAGCGGGAGCCGGTCGCGCTGAAGGGGCGCACCGTCAGGTCGCTCCTGCGCGAGCAACAGCGGCGCGAGACGGCCGCCCGCGGCGCCGCACATCCTGTCGTGGGCCGCTGCGAACGACCTCGACTTCTCCCACCGGCTCGAGTCCTGGAGCCGTCATCATCCAGGACTCGAAGCCGAGGTGCGCAACCGCGGATCTTGTTGATATAATGTGAGTTGCGCCGGCGCAAGTTCCAACAAGACATCAAAAGAGGCCCGCCTGCTCGGCGAGCGCACACCCCGCCTCAGCGGTAATGGACATCATAATCCAATTACTCCTTTATTCATTGAAACCGCCCCCTCATCCCTGCTAAGATCATCCAGCCACCCCTGAAGGAGGCCACGCCATGCGCCCGTCGGCCGCTCGCCTGCTCCTGGTCGCCGCGCTCGCCGCCTTGACCGCGCGCGAGGCCCCCGCCGCCACCGTCCATGTCCCCTACGCCGGCGAGCTGGTCGAGGCCGGCGTCCCGCTGACGGGCTGGCACGCGCTGGCCGTGTCGCTGTGGGACGCGCCGAGCGGCGGCTTCGCGGTGCACACGCAGGCGGCCACGGTGGAA
>VGXH01000317.1 GCA_016873405.1 bacterium | reverse complement strand
CGCGTTCAGGCGCCGGCCCCAGTCCCGCCGGCCCCAGTTCGCGCACCTCGTACCCCAGCGCCTGCAGGAAGCGGCGGTCATGCGAGGCCACGACGACCGCCGCCTCGGGCGGCGCCTCGCGCAGCAGGCGGCGCGCCAATCGCCGGCCCTCGCCGTCCAGGCACACGGTGGGCTCGTCGACCAGCAGCAGCGGGCGTCCCGAGCGCAGGGCCAGGGCCAGGGCCAGACGCCGCCTCTGGCCGCTGCTCAGGTCGCGCGGATGACGGCCGGCCGCGTCCGCGGGCAGGCCGAGGCCCGCCAGGAACGCCGCCGCCGGCTGCCCGGCCAGGCAGGGATCGACGGCGATCTCGGCCGCCACGCTGCTGCGGCTGAACAGGTACTCCGGGAACTGCGGGGCCAGCATGGCCAGGCCGTGGCGGGTGTCCAGGGCGCCGCGGCGGTAGAGCGGGCGCGCGCCGAGCGCGACCTCGCCCTGATCCGGCCGGCGCGCGCCGGCGCAGACCGCCAGCAGCGTGCTCTTGCCGCAGCCGTTGGGACCGCACAGACCGAGCCGCTGTCCCGGCGCCAGCTCGAGGTCGACGCCCCCGAAGCCGCCACCGGGACCGAAGCGGCAGGCGACCCCGCGCAGCGAGAGGGACGGCGCTGCGGCGCCACCGAGGGCGGGCCGCCAGGCCGTGGGAGCCGGGGCCGCCTCGTCCGGCTCGCCGAACGCATCGGCGCCCGCGCCGGCGGCCAGCAGTCCCGCGGCCGGCCCCCGCGCGCGCACGCCGCCGTCGCCCAGCAGCAGCAGTTCGTCGGCCCGCAGCGCCTCGCGCCGGTCGCAGGTCGCCGTCACGACGCAGCCGCCGGTCTGCCGCCGCCAGGCGTCGAGGCGGTCCAGCACCCACGCGGCCTGCCGGGTGTCCTGCAGCGACGTGGGCTCGTCGCACAGGAGCACGCGCGGCCCCGTGCCCAGCGCGACGGCCAGCGCCAGCCGCTGTTTCTGGCCGGCCGAGAGCAGGCGCGGATCGACGTCCAGCAGGTCCTCGAGCCCGAATCCCTCCGGCGCCGGCACCGGCCCTTCGCGTCCGAGCGCGAGCTCGGCCGCCACCGTCGCGGCCACGAACTGGTCGTCCGGATCCTGCGGCAGGAGCGCCGCCGGCACGCGCAGCGGCGACTCGGGCCCCGCCAGGTACGACAGCAGCGACGACTTGCCGGAGCCGTTGGGGCCGGCGACGGCCAGCCACTGCCCGGCCCGCAGGGTCAGGTCCAGGCCCGCCAGCAGCGGCGCCGTGCCGTTGCCGCGCCGCTGCGCGAGCGTCCAGCCGCGCAGTTCCAGCAGCGGGCCGCCGTCAGCCGGCATCGCCGGCGGCCGTCCGCGGGTCGCCCTGGGCGGCGGCCTCGTCCAGCAGGGCGATGAGGGCGGCGCTGCCCTCGGCATCGAAGAGCCGCTTGCGGAAGGCGGCCGCCCCCGGGTAGCCGCGGAAACAGCGGGTGATGTGGGAGCGGACGACCAGGCAGCCGTGACCGTCGCCGCGGGCGGCGACCTCGCCGCGCACGTGGTCAGCCGTCACCGCGCACATCTCGGCGAAGCTCACCGCGCGCGCCGGGCGGCCTTCGTCCACCGCCCTCATCTGCTCGAAGATCCACGGATTGCCCATCGCGCCGCGGCCGATCATGACGCCGTGGCAGCGGGCGTGTTCCACCAGCCGACGGTAGCTGTCGCCGTCGACGACGTCGCCGTTGCCGATGACCGGGATCTCCAGGACCTCGACCAGGTGCGCGATGCGGTCCCAGCTCGCCTGGCCGCTGAACTTCTGCGCGCGGGTGCGGCCGTGCATCGTCACCCAGGCGCAGCCGGCGTCCTGCAGGAGCAGGCCGACCTCGGCGTAGTTGACCTTGTCCTCGTCCCAGCCGGTGCGGATCTTGGCGGTGACCGGCACCTCGCTGCCCTCGATCACGGCGCGCACGATGCGCTCGAGCAGCGGCACGTCGGCCAGGAGCGCGCTGCCGCCGCACTTGCGCACGACCTTCTTGACCGGGCAGCCGAAGTTGATGTCCAGCACGTCGAGGCGCCGGCCGGCCAGCAGGCGCGCCGCCTGGCGCATGTGCTCGGGATCGGCGCCGAAGATCTGGACGCCGACCAGACCTTCCTCGCCGTCGGTGTCGACCAGCTTCCAGGTGTTCTGCCCGCCATAGGTCAGGCCGCTGGCCGAGGCGAACTCGCAGAAGCCGATGTCGGCGCCGTACCGGCGGCAGATCGTGCGGAAGGCGCGGTCGGTGACCCCGGCCATCGGCGACAGCAGCCGGCGCACGCCGCCCAGCCAGGGCAGACGCGGGTCGAGGCGGGTTTCCTTGCGCGGCAGGACGGTCGGCATCGGGGCCTTCTCGGGGCGGTGGACGGTGGCCGGGTCGCCGGGCGCGCGGACCCGGCACCGCGCCAAGCTAACCCGCGGCCCCGGACGCGGCAACGCCGCCGCGCCCGGACCCGGATTGCGCGTTGGCCGGCCCGCCCGGCGCCCCTATGATGGCCGCCACCGCCGACGAAAGGCCGCCGATGGTCGAGATCTGCTTCGTCAACTCCCTGCGCGGCTGGGGCGGCGCCGAGGTGTGGATGGTCGAGACGGCGGCCGCGCTGGGGGCGCGCGGCGTCCCGACGGGGATCATCGCGCAGCCCGGGAGCGAGCTCGTGGCCCGCGCGCGCGCGGCCGCCCTGCCCGCCGCCGCGATCCCGATCCGCTTCGACGGCGCGCCATGGACCCTGGTCCGGCTGGCGCTCCAGTTGCGGCGCTGGCGCCCGCGCGCGGTGATCGCCAACCTGACCAAGGACCTCAAGGCCGCGGCGCCTGCCGCCTGCCTGGTCGGCGTGCCGTGCCGCCTGGCCACGCGCGAGAGCGACTTCCCGCTCAAGTCGAAGGCCTACTATCGCTGGTACTTCACCGGGGCGGCGACCGGCGTGCTCGTGAACTCCCAGGCGACGCGGGGCACGGTCCTGGCCAGCGCGCCCTGGCTCGATCCCGCCCGTGTGCACCTGCTCTACAAGGGCGTCGATCTCGCGCGCTTCCACGCCCGCGCCGCGGCGCCCGGCGACGGCACGGTCGGGTTCGCGGGGCAGCTCATCGAGCGCAAGGGGCTGGGCACGCTGATGGCGGCGTGGTCGCTGCTGGAGGCGGAGCCGGACGGCGGCGGCGCGCGCCGGCTCCTGGTGGCGGGCCAAGGGCCGCTGCGGGCGCGGCTGGAGTCGTGGCGGCGCGGGCTGCGCCGCCCGGCGGCGGTGGAACTGCTCGGCCACGTCGAGGATCTGGTCCCGTTCTACCACGCGCTGGACGTGCTGGCCGTGCCGTCGCTCCGCGAGGGGTTCGGGCTGGTCGCCGCCGAGGCCGGCGCCTGCGGCGTGCCGGTGGTGGCCTCGCGCGCGAGCTCGCTGCCGGAGATCGTGGACGACGGCCGGACCGGGCTGCTGGTGCCCCCGCTCGCGGCGCCCGCGCTGGCCGACGCCCTGGCGAGGCTGCTGCGCGACCGGGAGCTGGCGGCGACGCTGGGGCGGGCGGCGCGGGAGCGCG
>VGXH01000316.1 GCA_016873405.1 bacterium | reverse complement strand
CCCATGTCCTGCATGACGGCGAACGTGGCCATCATCGCGTGCACGCCGACGCGGTTGGCGATGAAGTTGGGCGTGTCGCGGGCGATGACCACGCCCTTGCCCAGGCGGTCGCGCGCGAACGTGCACACATCCACCAGCACGCCCGCATCCGTGTCGGCGGTGGGGATCACCTCGAACAGCTTCATGTAGCGCGGGGGGTTGAAGAAGTGCGTGCCCAGGAAGCGAGCGCGCAACGGCACCGGCAGCGCCTCGGCCATCGCCGCCAGCGACAGGCCCGAGGTGTTGCTGGTCAGCAGCGCGTCCTCGCGCACGTGGGGGGCCACCGCCGCGAGGACCTTGAGCTTGATCGGCAGGTCCTCCTTCACGACCTCGATGACCCAGTCGGCCTCGCGCACCTTCGGCAGGTCGTCCTCGAGGTTGCCCGTGGTGATGAGCGCGGCGCGCGCGGCGCTGAACAGGGGCGAGGGGCGGCTCTTCACCATGGCGGCGACGGCTTCGCCTGCGAGGCGGCCCCGCACCTTCGGGTGGTCGAGCGCCAGCCCTGCCGCCTTCTCGCTGTCGCTCAGCTCGCGCGGGGCGATATCCAGCACCAGCGACCTGACGCCCGCGTTGGCGAAGTGGGCGGCGATCGCGCTGCCCATGACGCCCGAGCCGAGGACGGCGACCGAGCGGATCTGCCTGCGCATGGTCCAGCCTTTCCGGCGCCGGCCGCGCGGACGGTCGCCAAGGGGCCGCAGGTGGGGTCATTAATGAACGACCATTCAGTCAAAGTTGACGGTACCAGTCGGAAACCGCACTGTCAAGCGGCACTCCGAATCCGGAAACCGTTTGCGCAGGGGCCGCGCTGTGCTAGGATGAACCGACGTGGCGCCTCCGGAGGCCCGCCTGTCCGACCGTCGTGCCAGACAACTGAATGGACATTCAGTCGCTATGCCGCGCCCCGCCACCGGTCGCAAGAAGGAAGCCATCCTCGACGCCGCCACCGTCGAGATCGCCGCCCACGGCTACCATGGCACCACGGTCGCGATGATCGCCCGGCGGGCGGGCGTCGCCGATGGGACCATCTATCTCTACTTCGAGAACAAGGAGCAGATCCTCGGCTCGCTCTTCGAGCGCGCGATGGACCGCTTCACCGCGCAGGGCGCGCGCGAACTGGCGGGACTGCCGGGGCCGCGCGAACGCCTCGCGCGCATCATCGAACTGCACCTGGAACTGGTCGGCACCGACCGCGACCTGGCGATCATCACGCAGGTCGAGCTGCGCCACAGCCTGCATTTCCTCGCCCAGCTCTCGCGCGACCGGGTGGGCGCCTACCTGAAGGCGATCGCCGCGGTCGTCGCCGAGGGGCAGGCGGCCGGCCTGTGGCGGCGCGACCTGGACGCGCTCTTCCTGGCCAAGGCCGTGTTCGGCGTGCTGGACGAGATGGCCACCGACTGGGTGCTCTCCCGCCGCAACACGCGCCTGCAGGCGCGGGCCGAAGCCGTCGCCGCCGTCGTTCTCGGAGCTCTGCGTCCCGCATCCTGATCTCCCGGAGCCGCCGCCTGCCAGCCGCCGCGCGGCGCCCCGCGCCGTCGACCGCCCCCGCCTCGTGGCACGCGATTTGATTTCCCGGACTGTCCGGTGGTCACCGCTGGCCCCGGACCCGCGCTGACCGCGCCCGGCGGGAACCCCCCCTAAGTGCGGTCCGGATCAAGCCAAGGAGCGCTGCCGTGCGGTCGTTGCGATGTTCTCCCGGCCCCGGGACCATGGGTCGACTCGGGGCGGTCTTGACAGTTTTCTGGGCAGGGGCGGCGCTGGCCGGTCCGTTCACCCAGCTCCAGGTCCTGCTGCCGGGAGAGATCGCGACGCCCGGCGCGCCGGGCGGCAAGTCCGGGACGCCGCACTCGCAGGTGACGAACGTGCCGTTCCCGGTGGTCGTGCGCGCCTGCGATGCCGACTGGAACCTGGTGACCTCGGCCAGCGACGTCGTGCGCCTGACGAGCACCGCCGGCTCGGCGGCGCTGCCGGCGCCGTCGGTCCTGATCGGGGGGCAGGTGACCTTCGAGGTGCGGCTGACCGCGCCCGGCACCTCGCGCTTCACCGCGCAGGACCAGACCAACCTTCTGATCCCGCTGGGCGCCTCGGCCAACGTGACGGCCGTGGTGCTGTCCGGCTTCCGCTTCCAGGACCTGGCCCCGCACCAGCGGCAGGCCGGCTCCTCGTTCACCACCTCGCTGACGGCCATCGACGCGGCGGGCAACGTCGTCCTGGGCTATGCCGGGCCGGTGCAGTTGACGCAGCTGACGAGTTACGGCACGGGCCGCGTCGAGCCGGACGTGATCCTGCTGGCGAGCGGCGTCTGGAACGGCAGCCTCAAGGTGTTCCGCGCCGACGCGTCCAGCCCGCAGCTGGGCAGCGTGCGGCTGCACGCGCACCTGCCGGGCGACCCGGGGCGCAGCGGCACCGGCGAGCCCTTCGTGGTGCATCCGGGCCCACTCGCGCGCGTGCAATTGCTGGTGCCCGGCATGACCGCCGCGCCCGGCAGCGTGGCCGGCCATGAGGGCGGGCCCGCCAGCCAGGCCGCGACCTCGCCGTTCGACATCTCCGTCCGCGCGACCGACCAGTGGTGGAACCCGGTGCCTTCGGCGCACCGCGTGCGCGTCGTCTCCAGCGACAGCTGGGCCACGACGCCGCTGGACCTGACCTTGGCCGGCGGCGCGGCGCAGGGCAGCGTCGCCCTGGCGACGACCGGCGGCCAGACCCTCACGGCCTGGGATCTGGACGACGCGGCCGTGCAGTCGATGATCACGCCGCCCATCGCGGTCACCGCGGCGGCGGCCAGCCACTTCCGCTTCGCCGGGCTGCCGGGCAGCCTGACGGCCGGCGGGCCCGTGACCGTCACCATCCGCGCGGTCGACGCGCTCGGCACGACGATCCCCACCTTCGACGGCGACGCGCTCCTGGTCGCCAGCACGGGACCCGGCACCGTATGGCCGCAGACCGTGAGCTTCACCGCCGGCGTCTGGACCGGCCCGCTGACCCTCCGCGGCGCCGGGACACAGGTCGTGGTCACCTGCTCGGACTACGCGGCGCCGCCGCACCAGGGGCAGTCCGACCCGGTGGTCGTGACGCCGGGCGCGTGGGCGGGGCTGCAGGTGCTGCTGCCCGGCGAGACGCCGTTGCCCGGCACCGCGACCGGGCGCGCCGGCGCCCCGACCCTGCGGCATGCCGGTCAACCGTTCACGCTCTCGGTGCGCGCCGTCGACGCCTGGCACAACACGGTGCCGACCGCGCAGGGAGCCCTCGGCATCGCCGGCACCGATCCGCGGTTGGGCGTCGTGCCGGCCGAACTGGTCGATGGCCTGGCGGCCGTCACCGTGACTCCCTACCTGGCGGGCCAGCAGCAGGTGACCGCCGCGGCGCTGCCGTACCCGTATCTGGACGCGGGCACCGGCACCCCGTTCACCGTCGTGCCCGGCCCCTACGCGCGGCTGCTGCTGACGCTGCCGGGGCAGGAGCCGCAACCCGGCGCGCCGGATGGCCGCACCGGCACGGCGGGCGAGCGG
>VGXH01000315.1 GCA_016873405.1 bacterium | reverse complement strand
CACCTACCACGGGCGCGAGGCGCTGGCGAAGGGATGGCTCCTGTGAGCAACGCGAGCTGGTGGGAGCGCGCGCAGAAGGTGATGCCCGGCGGGGTGAACAGCCCCGTGCGCTCGTTCAAGTCGGTGCCCGGCGACCCGCTGTTCTTCAGGTCGGCCAAGGGCTGCCGGTTCACCGACGAGGACGGGAAGTCGTACATCGACTGGTGCCTCAGCTGGGGCCCCCTGATCCTGGGCCACGCCGACCCGGACGTGCACGCGGCCGCGCGCGAGGCGATGGACGAGGGCGCCTCGTTCGGCGCCCCCAGCCGCCGCGAGGTGCTGCTGGCCGAGGCCTTCCTGGCCCGCCTTCCGCACTTCGACCAGGTGCGCTTCGTCAGCAGCGGCACCGAGGCCGTCATGAGCGCGATCCGCCTGGCGCGCGGCTTCACCGGTCGCGACGTGACCATCAAGTTCAGCGGCTGCTACCACGGCCACACCGACAGCCTGCTGGTCGAGGCCGGCAGCGGCCTGGCCACCTTCGGCACCCCCAGCAGCGCCGGCGTGCCCAAGGGCTTCGCCGACACCACCGTGGTGCTGCCGCTGGACGACGTGGCGAAGCTGGAGGCGTTCTTCGCCGCGCGCGGCCGCGAGGTCGCCGCGCTCATCATCGAGCCGGTGCCGGCCAACTCGGGCCTGTTGCTGCAGCGCGCCGAGTTCCTGAAGGCCTGCCGCGACCTGACCACGAAGCACGGCGCCCTGCTGATCTTCGACGAGGTCATCACCGGCTTCCGCGTGGCCCGCGGCGGCGCGGCCGAGCTGCTGGGCATCACGCCTGACCTGGGCACCTACGGCAAGATCATCGGCGGCGGCTTCCCGGTGGGCGCCTACGCCACGCGGCGCGAGATCATGGCGCACGTCTCGCCCCTGGGCGGCGTCTACCAGGCCGGCACGCTCAGCGGCAACCCGGTGGCGATGGCCGCCGGCCTGGTCACGCTGGAGAAGACCGGGCGGCCGGGCTTCTACGAGGAGCTGGAGCGCAAGGGCGCGCGCCTGGAGTCCGGATTGCGGAAGGCCGCCGCGGACGCCGGCGTCACCGCCACGCTGGTGCGCCAGGGCTCGCTGTTCTGGTGCGTGTTCCAGCCCGAGGCGCCGCGCGCGGTCGAGGCCGTCGACGGCTCGAAGATGGGCCTCTACGGCCGCCTGCACCGCGACCTGATCGACCGCGGCGTCTACCTGGCCCCCTCGGGCTGGGAAGTGGGTTTCGTCAGCGCCGCGCACACCGACGCCGACATCGACGCCACGGCCCTGGCCGTGGCCGAGACTTTCCAGAGCTGGAGCTGACGCGCATGGCCGAACTGAAGGACTGCCTCTTCCTGAAGAACCTGCGCGGCGAGCCCACCGACCGCACGCCCATCTGGGTCATGCGCCAGGCCGGCCGCTACCTGCCCGAGTACATGGAGGTGCGGTCGCGGATCTCCTTCAACGACCTCTGCCGCACGCCCGAGGCCGCCTGCGAGGTCACCATCCAGCCCATCCGGCGGTTCGGCTTCGACGCCGCGATCATGTTCAGCGACATCCTGACGCCGCTGGAGGCGATGGGCGCCCCGTTCGATTTTTCGCAAGGCGGCCCGAAGCTGGAGCGTCCGCTGCGCGACGAGCGCGACATCCGCTCGCTGGAGCGCTACCCCTCGCTGGAGGGCGTGCCGTACGTGGCGGAGGCCATCAAGCTGATGAAGCGGGAGCTCGGCGACCGCACGCCCCTGATCGGCTTCGCCGGCTCGCCGTTCACGCTGGCCAGCTACCTGATCGAGGGCGGCGGCTCCAAGGAATACGAGCACCTCAAGGCCCTGCTCTACTCGCGTCCCGAGCTGCTGCAGGAACTGCTGGACCTGCTCGGCGACCAGGTCCTGGACTACCTGTTGATGCAGGTCGAGGCCGGGGTGGACGCCGTGCAGCTGTTCGACACCTGGGGCGGCATCCTGCACCCGGCCGACTACGAGGCGATGGTGCTGCCGGTGGTGCGGCGCATCCTGGACGGGCTGAAGAGCACGGGCGTGCCGCGGATCTACTTCCTGAAGGGCAGCGCCCCCTGCAACCACCTGATCGCGACCCTGGACTGCGAGTGCTTCGGGATCGACTGGACGCAGGATCTGACCAGGGCCATCGCCCAGCTGCCCGGCCGCTGCGTGCAGGGCAACCTGGACCCGCTCGTGCTGTACGGCTCGCCCGAGCAGGTGCGGCGGCGCGCGCTGGAGATCTGCCGGCAGGGCGAACGCGCCCCCGGGCACGTCTTCAACCTGGGGCACGGCATCCTGCCCAAGGCCCCCATCCCCGCGGTGGAGACGCTGGTCCGCACGGTCCAGGAGTTCCGCCGCGGTCACCGATAGAGGGACGAGCGAGGGAAGGCGGGACGACCATGTCCTTGAACATACCGGCCGACTTCGTCGAGAAGTACAACACCGCCGGCCCGCGGTACACCAGCTACCCGACGGTGCCCGCCTGGAAGCAGGCCTTCGGCGACCACGAGTACCGGGAGGCGCTGGCCGAACTGGCGCAGCGCCCCGGCGACGAACTGGCGATCTATCTGCACCTGCCGTTCTGCGCGAAACACTGCTTCTACTGCGGCTGCAACGCGCTGGTCTCGCGCGAGAAGAACGCGGTCGGGGTCTACCTGGACCGCGTGGAGCAGGAACTGGCGATGGTGACCGCGCTGATCGGCACCGACCGGCGCGTGGTGCAGTTCCACTGGGGCGGCGGCACGCCGAACTACCTGAGCAACGCCGAGGTGGAGCGCGCGCTGGCGATGTTCCACGGCGCCTTCGACGTCGCGCCCGAGGCCGAGATCTCGCTGGAGGTGGACCCGCGCATCGCCACGCCCGAGCAGGTGGCGTTCCTGCGCTCGGCCGGCTTCAACCGCATCAGCCTGGGCGTGCAGGATTTCGAGGAGTCCGTGCAGGCGGCGATCGGGCGGAAGCAGGGCCGCGAGCGCACCCTCGGCGTCTACCAGGGCTGCCGCGACGCCGGCTTCCCGGGCGTGAACGTGGACCTGGTCTACGGCCTGCCCGGCCAGACGCGCGAGTCGTTCGCGCGCACGCTCGGCGAGATCATCGCGCTGCAGCCCGACCGCGTGGCCTGCTTCTCGTACGCGCACGTGCCCTGGGTGCGGCCGCTGCAGAACAAGGTCGACACGTCGAAGATGATGACCGGCTACGAGAAGTTCGGCCTGTTCCAGCTGACGGTGGACCTGTTCCAGGCCGCGGACTACGACTGGATCGGCATCGACCACTTCGCCAAGCGCGACGACGAGCTGTCCGTCGCGCTCCGCAACCGGGCCCTGCACCGCAACTTCATGGGCTACGCGACGAAGCCCGCCCCCCATATGCTGGCCTTCGGCATGAGCGGCATCGGCGACGTCTGCGACCGCTTCGCGCAGAACGACGCCGAACTGGAGCCGTGGGGCGCGGCGATCGACGCCGGGCGCCTGCCCATCGTCAAGGGCCACAAGCTGAACGACGACGACCGGCTGCGCCGGCTGGTGATACTCAACGTCATGTGCAACCTGGAGCTTTT
>VGXH01000314.1 GCA_016873405.1 bacterium | reverse complement strand
CCCCTGGACTACGTGGTGATCGCGGCGGCTGCGTTCAGCGGCGCGGCGCGCGATCTGGCGGCGCATCGTTCGGCGATGTTGGCGGGCGTGGCCTCGCCGCGCGCCCGCGCGGTGACCGCGACGGCGGTCTACGACAACTTCTCCGGCGGCCAGAAGGATCCGCTGGCGATCCGCAACTACCTGCGGAGCCTGTACGAGCGGAGCGGCGAGCGGCTGCGCTACGCCTGTCTGCTGGGCAAGGCGAGCCGCGACTACCGGAACTACCGCGGGCGGACGCCGCTGGTCGACATCTACGACCTGCTGCCGACCGTCGTGCGCAGCTACTTCCCCTCCTATCCCGTGTACCAGAGCCGGCAGATGGCGTTCGCGTCGGACGACGGGGGGGGCTCCTTCGATTCCGCGCCGCCGGCGATCGGCTGGACCTTCGACCTGGATTTCCCAGACGTCGCGGTTGGTCGCCTGCCGGCCATGACCGTGGCGGAGGCGCGGGAAATGGTGGACCGGATGATCGCCTACGACGCGGATCCCGAGCCCGGCCCGTGGCGCAACACGATCCTGCTCACGGCCGATGACGGCTACCGCCCGAGCGCCGGTCAGGTGCCGCTCGCCAGCGAGGATATACACCTCCGCCAGGCGGAGCGACTCGCCACGAACTTCCTGCCCGCGAGCCTCGACGTGGAGAAGGTCTACGCGGTCGACTACCCGTTTCCCCCGTCGTCGCAGGTCAAACCCGCCTGCCGCGCCGCCATCAATGCGGGGCTCAACGCCGGCACGACCCTGTACTACTATGTCGGGCACGGGGCGGAGGACAACCTGGCGGACGAGCAGATCTTCCGCACCAGCGACATCGCCAACCTGGGCAACGGCGCGCGGCGGCCGCTGTTCGGCGCGTTCAGTTGCGATGTCGGGGTCTTCGACAGTCCGTCGCGCCTGTCGATGGCCGAGGAATTCGTGGCGTCCGCCACGGGAGGGGCCATCGGCTCGATCTGCGCCAGCCAGGTGAGCTGGCCCACCGAGAACAACGCCCTCACCGACGCGTTCTTCCGCGCCCTGTTCCCGCTGCGGCAGGTCGGCCTCGACCGGACCGTGGGCGAATCCCTGCGGCTGGGCAAGTCGCAGATGATCTCGGTCTACCAGCGCGCCAACAGCCAGCGTTACAACCTGATGGGCGACCCGGCCCTCAGGTTGCCTCATCCGCTGGGCGACCTGACGCTGGCCGCGAACAGCGTCGACACGCTGCGGGCGGGCGCCACGCAGCGCGTGGTGCTGTCCGGCCCGGGCAAAGCCCCCGGGGATGCCTACCGGCTGCAGGTGCTCGACAGCAGCCGAGCGAAGGCTTATCCCTACGCGATCATCGACGGCGTCGTCTTCACGCGGACCTGGCTCGAGGCGGGGGCCCCGGTCTTCGCCGGCCAGGGCACGCTCGGCGGCGGCGACCATGCGATCCCGTTCAAGGTGCCGTCGCAGATCCGCTACGGGGACGGCGGACGCGTGCGCCTGCTCGTCGAGGCGGCCGACGGCGACCACGTCGCCGTGCAGACGGTGCCGGCCGTGCGCGGGACGACCGGCTCCGTGGACGACGTGCGCGGCCCGGCCATCCGGCTCGCGTTCCCGGACGGCCGCTTCCGCGTGCGCCCGGGCGACCTGCTGACCGCCACCCTGACCGACACCAGCGGCATCGCCATCCTCGGGACCAGCCCCGGCAACTCGCTGCTGCTGGAACTGGACGACACGGGCCGGATGACGAACGTCACCTCTTCGTTCGTCTACGAGCCCGACAGCTACACGCGCGGCGCGGTGGTCTTCCCGCTGCCGGCCGACCTGGCCGCCGGCCCCCACCGGGCTGCGCTCCACGCGAGCGACGCGCTCGGCAACGTGGGTTCGGACACCCTGAGCTTCCATATCGTCCCGGCGAGCGTGGTGGGCATCGACGACGTCACCCTTTTCCCTAACCCGACGCCGGGGCCGTGCCGACTCCTGTTCGAGCTGAGCGACCCGATGGCGGTGCAGTGGGACATCTACACGACGGCCGGCAACCGCTTGCGGACGCTGCGCGAGGAGTTCAGCGAGGCGGGACCGCGCATCCTGGAGTGGGACGGCCGCGACCACCGCGGCGACGAGATCGCCAACGGCACCTATCTGTACGTCCTGCGGGGCTCCGGAGCCTCGGCGGACGGGCGCGAGATCACGAAGACGGGCAAGCTGGTCATCATGCGGTGATGACCGGACCGGGGACGGGGCGTGGGGCTTCGGCGCCGGGACAACCACTGGAGGTAGGACGGACATGAAGAGGACTCTGCTGACGGTCGCCCTGGCGGCGGCCCTGACCACGGGTATCTGCGGCGCGGCCCTGGCCGGCTCCGGCGCGGGCGCCATCAACCTCAGTTTCCCGGTCGGGGCGCGCTTCAATGCCCTGGGCGAGGCCGGCACGGCCCTGGCGCAGGACGTCACCGCGCAGTGGTGGAATCCCGGCGGGCTGGGCTTCCTGCCGCAGCGCCCCGAGCCGCGCGACGTGCACATCATGCAGTCGAGCCTGGCCGAGGGTCTGGCCGACGACATCGGCCTGTACTGGGGCGGCTACGCCACGCCGATGGGCGACGACGGCGCCATCGGCTTCTCGCTCAACTACCTGGACATGGGCGAGCAGCAGGGCACCGACGAGAGCGGCAACGAGACGGGCATCTTCCGCTCGTACATGTTCGCCTTCGGCGCCACCTACGGAGTGCGCGTCACCCCGAACGTGGGCGTCGGCCTGGGCGTCAAGTACTTCCGCGACAAGCTGTCGCCCGACAACATCATCCAGGATGCGCGGGGCGGCGGCAGCGGCGACAGCTTCGGCGTCGACCTCGGCGTTCTCTGGAAGGTGCCCGGCTTGAAGTCGAACTTCGGCCTGGCGGTGGCGAATCTGGGTCCGGACATCAAGCATGTGGACGCCGACCAGTCCGACCCCATGCCGCGCAAGCTGACCATCGGCATCGCCCACAGCCTGTATCACAGCGAGTACATGGGCCTGCTGCTGGTCGCCGACTACCTGGTGCCGCTCTACAAGTGGAAGGACGACGACTACGGCTTCGGGCTGGAGACCTCGCAGGAGGAGTACGGAATCGGCGCCGAGTGGAATTACCTGCGCTCGTTGTTCGTGCGCGTCGGCTACAAGAGCGCGGCCTACGGCGATATCCAGGATTCGACGCTCGGCTTCGGCGTGGACCTGGACCGCTGGGTCAACCAGCCGCTTACGTTCGATTTCGCGAAGGTGCCGCAGGCCGAAGGCCTGCCGACGGTTTCGAGGTTGTCGCTGGCCTATCGCTTCTAGGCGACGCCCGCGACGGTACGTCCGACCAACCCCCTGAGCGAGGAGAGTGGCGTTGCCGCTCAGTTCCGTATTCCGCCGGCCGCGGCCGCGGTGCCGCTGCCGGGCGGCCCTGCTGGCGGTCCTGGCTGCGATCCTCCTGTTGCCCTGTCTGGCGTTCGCGCAGCGCTACGAGCGGCTGCCGGTGCGAAAGCTGGACGAGCGGCGGCTGCTCGAGATGCCCAACGGGCAGGCTCTCCTGGACCGGG
>VGXH01000313.1 GCA_016873405.1 bacterium | reverse complement strand
CGACTACATGGCCGAGTTCCGCGCGAAGGCGCCCGTGCTGATGGGGCCCGCCGAGATCGACGCCATCCTGACCGCGCCGACGAATCCGGACCAGGGATGCGACCGCGAGCTGTTCCGCAAGGCCTGCTACAACGCCTTCCTCATGACCTGGCAGCTGGTCGAGTACGAGGGCGGCATGCTCGCGCTGCGCGACTTCCTGGCGCAGGTCGCGGCGGGAATCCCGCTCGACCAGGCCGCGCGCAGCGTGTACGGTCAGGACCTGGCCGGGCTGGCCGCCCACTTGGATCCCCTGGCGAACGGGGAGCCGGCCGGCGGTCTGGTCTTCAACGCCAACCCGCATCGACAGCCGTAGGCTTGCGGGGGGCGTCCCCCGGGCTCCCGGGTTGGGGACCGCGCCCGGCGATCCCCGGCGCGCCGCCCCCGGGGCCGCCACGCACCGTCAGACGACGAGGAACCACGACGCCATGAATGCGCCCGCCACGCCGCGTGTCCGCTTCGCGCCCAGCCCCACCGGTCACCTGCACGTGGGCGGGGCCCGCACCGCCCTGTTCAACTGGCTCTACGCCCGCAGCCAGGGCGGCGCGTTCATCCTGCGCATCGAGGATACCGACCAGGAGCGCAGCACCGAGGCTTCGTACGCGGCCATCCTGCGCGGCATGGAGTGGCTGGGCCTGCAGTGGGACGAGGGGCCCGGCCAGGGCGGTCCCTGCGGCCCGTACCTGCAGTCCGAGCGGTTGGACATCTACCGCGAGCACCTGCGCCAGCTGGCCGACCAGGGCAAGGCCTACCGCTGCTTCTGCACCGGCGCCGACCTGGATGCCCGCGAGAAGGCCGTCACCGAGGCGGGCGGGCAGTGGGAGGGCTACGACGGGAAGTGCCGCGCGCTGTCGTCGGCGGAGTCCGCGGCGCTGGCCGCCGCCGGCACGCCGCACGCCTGGCGCCTGCACACGCCGGCCGAGGGCGTCACCTTCTGGTACGACCTGGTGGTGGGCAAGCGCGAGTTCCAGAACTCGGTGCTGGTCGACCGCGTGATCGTCAAGGCCGACGGCTTCCCCACCTACCAGTTCGCCTGCGTGGTCGATGACCAGCTGATGGGCATCACGCACGTGCTGCGCGGGGACGACCACGTCAGCAACACGCCGTTCCAGATCCTCATCTACGACGCCTTCGGGTGGACGCCGCCCAAGTTCGGGCACCTGCCGATGATCCTGGGCCCGGACCGCAAGCGCCTGAGCAAGCGCCACGGCGCCACCAGCGTCGAAGAGTTCTCGACGATGGGCATCCTGCCGGCGGCGATGGTCAACTACCTGGCGCTGCTGGGCTGGTCGATCGGCGCCGGCGGCGACGAGGTGCTGGAGACCGCGGCGCTGGTCAAGAAGTTCAGCCTCAAGAAGATCAACAGCGCGCCGGCGGCCTTCGACTACGACAAGCTGGCGCACATCAACGGCGAGCACATCAAGCGGCTGTCGCCGGCGCAGCGGCTGGAGCTGGCGCGGCCGCTCATCGCCGCGCGCGGCTGGGCCTGGGACGCGGCCTGGCTGGTGGCGGGCGCCGACACCGCCGACGCCTACCTCGGGCGCGTGCTGGCCACCCTCGGCAACCGGTTCAGCAGCCTGGTGACGCTGCCCGAGCGCGTGGGCTTCTTCTACGGCGAGGACTACCCGCGCGAGCAGGCCGACTGGGACGAGCACGTGGCGCCGGCCGCGGCGCGCGAGCGCCTGGCCGCGCTGGCGACCGAGCTGGAAGCGGCGCTGCCGCCGGGGCAGCCGCAGGCGGCCGCCGCGTTCGAACAGGTGGTGCGCGCCACGGCCGAGAAGCTGGGCGTCGCGGCCGGAGACCTGATCCACCCCTGCCGCGTGGCGCTGACCGGGCAGTCGCGCAGCGCGGGCATCTTCGAGGTGATGGAGCTGGTGGGCGCGCCGCGCGTGCTGGCGCGGCTGCGGCGGGCGGCCGCGGCGGGCTAGCCCGGACTATTCACGAAGGTCCGAGCGAGGGTGAGGAAATTGCCCTTCTGCGAAGGCGAAATCCGGTCTCCGCGAGGGAGGCGTACCCGATGCGGTACGTTGACCTCGCGGAGACCGGATTTCGCCTTCGCAGAAGGGCAATTGACCAGCCGCAGCCGGACCTTCGTGAATAGTCCGGGCTAGGAACGCACGGCAAGCGGGGAGGCGGGCCGCGAAGAAGGAAGCCGGCATCCTCGGACGGTACCTGCTGGTGTGGGTCGTGACGGTGGCGGCCCTGCTGCTGGCCGTTCTCGTGCTGCCGGGGCTCTCGCTGGACCGTTCGCACGCGCTGTGGTGGCTGGGCGTCCTGGTGCTGCCGCTGGAGTTCGCGCTCCTGCTGCTGGTGATGCGGCCCCTGCTGCTGCTGCTGACCCTGCCCCTGAACGGTCTGACCCTCGGCCTGCCGACGCTGTTCTTCAACGGCATCATCCTGTGGACCAGCGCCCTGGCCTCCCGCACGCTGGTGATCACGAGCTTCGGCGAGGCGCTGCTCGGCTCGTTCATCATCACCGCCGTGTCGGCGGCGCTCACGGGCTGGCTGGGCGTCGACGAGGCGTACCCGTTCTACCAGTCGCTGCTCTACCGCATCGGGCGGCGCTTCGGGCCGCGCACCGAGCGCCCGCCGGCGCGCGGCCTGCTGATCCTGCAGGTGGACGGGCTCTCGCGCGCGAGCCTCAGGCGCGCCCTGGCGCGCGGCCGCCTGCCCGCGGTGTCGGCCATGCTGGCCCGCGGCACGCACACGCTGCGCGCGTGGCACTGCGGCATCCCCTCCAACACGCCGGCGGTGCAGGCGGGGTTCTTCTACGGGGACCGCGACAACGTGCCGGGCTACCGCTGGTTCGACCGGCGCGAGCAGCGCCTGCGCGTGGTCAGCCAGCCGGACGACCTGCGCCGGCTGGAACGCATGGTGGCCGTCGGCAACCGGCCGCTGCTGGAGGGCGGCAGCTGCATCAACACGTTCATGTCCGGCGGGGCGGCCAAGCGCCTGATGGCGGTCAGCGCGCTGGGCGAACGCTCGGCGCCGCGCCGCCTGGGCGAGAACGCCGACTTCAACCTCTTCTTCCTGAGCCCCACGGCGCTGACCAAGGCGGTGCTGGCGGCCGGCTGGGACTTCCTGGCCGGCTTCGCCTTCGCCCTGGCCGGCCGCTTCGACCGCCAGCGGCCGCGGTTGCGCTACACGCCGCGCCGCGCGGCGCAGCGCGCGGTGGCCAACGCCTTCCTGCGCGAGCTGTCGTTCTTCTGGCTGAAGCAGGACATGGTGCGCGGCGTGCCGGTGATCTACTCCAACTTCGTCGGCTACGACGAGGTGGCGCACCACTCGGGGCCCGACACGGTGGAGGCGCAGCTCACCCTGGCCGCGTTCGACCGCAAGCTGCGCATCCTGGGCCGCCGGGCGCGCCGTCGGTCGCCGATCCGCTACGACATCATGCTGCTGTCGGACCACGGGCAGACGCCCAGCGTGCCGTTCCGACTGCTGTACGGGCAGTCGCTGGAGGAGACGCTGGCCGGCCTGCTGGCGGGCGACGGGACCACCGGGCCGCTCGTGCGCCGCGCATTCAGCCCGGA
>VGXH01000312.1 GCA_016873405.1 bacterium | reverse complement strand
CGGTCAGATCGACCAGGTCAGCCAGCGCAACGCCCGGATCGCCACGCAGAGCGAGGCGGCCAGCGAGAACCTGAACCGCCTGGGCGCCGGTCTCGGCGAGGTTTCCGAACATCTGACGCGCATGGTGGGACGCTGACGGCGACCAACGGGGCGTCGCGACGGCGGTTTGCCGCTGGCCCCCCAAGCCGCGAAGCGGTACACTTCCGGCAAACCTGACGGCGGCCCGGGGGCGACGCACGATCCCCCGGGTCGCTTGCTAACCCGGGCGGTCACGCCGCTCCGGGCCGTCGCGCACCCCCGGCGCCCGTCGCGGCCGGCCGGCGGGCCGCCATCCGGAAGGCCGACCGTGGATCTCAGGTCCCTCAAACGCCAGTTTCCGAAGAAGGACCAGCCGCCGACGCCGTTCTACCTCTCGATCGCCGGCAACATCGGCGTCGGCAAGAGCATGATCACGACCATGCTGGGCGAGGTCTTCGGCTGGCGCATGTTCTTCGAGCCGGTCATCAACAATCCTTACCTCGACGACTACTACCGGGACATGAAGCGGTGGAGCTTCCACCTGCAGGTCTACTTCCTGAGCAAGCGCTTCGAGGTGCAGAGACAGATCCTGGGCCAGCCGGGCTCGGCGGTGCAGGACCGAACGATCTACGAAGACGTCGAGATCTTCGCGCCGACGCTTTACCGGCGCGGCTGCATGGACGACCGCGACTACGAGAACTACCGCGAGATCTTCCGCAACATGACGGCCTTCCTGCGGCCGCCCGACCTGATCCTCTACCTGGCGTGCCGTCCCGAGACGGCGCTCGAGCGGATTCGCCGGCGCGCTCGCAGTTGCGAGTCGGAGATCCCGCTCGACTTCCTGCGCGACCTGGACGCGGCCTATCTCGACTGGATCGAGCGCGCCCCGGCCCTGTGCCCGGTGCGGACGCTGGACACGGAGGTGATCAACCTGCGCGACGACACGGCCGCGCAGGCGGAACTGCTGGGCATCATCCGCGAGTTCCACCTCGAGAAACACGAGCGGGCGGCGACCTGAGCGCCGGGCTCACCGGAGGCGACCGTGAAACTGGGTGATTACCGGCCGAGCGACCTCTTGCGCGGACGCGCCATCGGCGACGACGTGCTGCGGCTGCTGCCGAAGACCGATCTCCACTGCCACCTGGACGGCTCGCTGCGGATGTCCACGTTCATGGAACTGGGCCGCGCGCGGGGCCTGGCCATGCCGGACGACCCGGAGCAGGTGCGTTCGCGCTACTTCCCGCCGGACCGTCAGGCGGTGACCCACGAGTTCCTCAAGCACTTCGACCACACCACGGCCGTGCTGCAGGACGAGGCGTCGCTGGCCAGGGTGGCGCGCGAGCTCGCCGAGGACTTCGCGGCCGAATCGGTCTGGTGCCTGGAGGTCCGGTTCTGTCCCCTCCTGCACCAGCGCGACGGCCTGAACGGCGACCAGGCAGTGGCCGCCGTGCGGCGCGGGCTGGACGAGGCGCAGGCGCGGACCGGCATCACCGCCAACATCATCGTCACCGGCCTGCGCCAGATCGATCCCGCGCATTCGCTGGAGATGGCGCGGCTGGCCGTGGCCTGGAAGGGGCGGGGCGTCGTGGCCTTCGACCTGGCCGGCGACGAGTCGGACAACCCGCCGAAGCGCCACTCCGAGTCCTTCTACCACGTGATGAACAACAACCAGAACGTGACGATCCACGCCGGCGAGGGCTTCGGCGCCGCCTCCATCCACCAGGCGCTGCACCGTTGCGGGGCCAACCGCATCGGCCACGGCACGCGTCTGGAGGAGGATCCCGACCTGCTGGCCTACGTGGCCAACAACCGCGTGCCGCTGGAGGTTTGCCTCTCGAGCAACCTGCAGAGCTGCGTCGTGGACGACCTGGCGCACCACCCCTTCCGGCACTACCTGCACAAGGGGCTGCGCGTGTGCCTGAACACCGACAACACGCTGTTCGCGCGCACGTCGCCGGTCAGGGAGCTGCGCCTGGCCGTGGACACCTTCGACCTGACGCTGCTGGAGACGGAGAACCTGCTCATCAACGGCTTCAAGAGCGCTTTCCTGCCAGAGCGGCGAAAGCGCGAGATGGTCGTCGCCGCGCTGGCCCGGTTCGCGGCGCTGCGCGACGAACTGGACCTGGACCGCCGCCCCCGCGGCAACTGACCGTAACAGCGGCCGGGGACGCGGCTCGCGGCCGCGCGCTCGCTGCCGCCGCCCACGCCCACGGCGCGCCCGCCCCCCGGGGGGCGCGCGGAAGGAGAATCCGCATGCGTCGCTATCTCGTCGCCGGCAACTGGAAGATGAACCTGGGGCCCGCCGCGGGCCGGGAACTGGCCGCCGCCGTGGCCGGACGGCTCAAGGGGCGCGCCCTGCGCGGCGACGTGCTGGTCTGCCCGCCGTTCGTGACGATCCCGGCGGTCGCCGCCGTGGCCGACGGCAACCCGCTCCTGCTCGGCGCGCAGAACTGCGGCGACCAGGACGGCGGCGCCTACACGGGGGAGATCGCGCCCTCCATGCTCAAGGAAGCCGGCGTCTCCTACGTGATCATCGGGCACAGCGAGCGGCGGCAGTACCAGCGCGAGGACGACGAACTGCTCGCGCGCAAGATCAACCTGTTGCACGCCGCCGGCCTCAAGGCGATCTTCTGCTACGGCGAACTGCTGGCCGAACGCAGGGCGGGCCGCGAGCGCGAGGTCGTCAGCGCCCAGCTCGAAGGGGTCCTGCCGCGGCTGCAGTACGTCGACCCGTACAACACCGTGCTGGCCTACGAGCCGGTGTGGGCCATCGGCACCGGCGAGACCGCCACGCCGGAGCAGGCCCAGCAGATGCACGCCTGGTCGCGCGAGGTCGCCGGGCGCCTGCTCGGCCAGGGTCCGGCCGCCAACCTGCGCATCCTCTACGGCGGCAGTTGCAAGGCCTCGAACGCCCGCGAGCTGTTCAGCCGCCCCGATGTGGACGGCGGTCTCATCGGGGGCGCCAGCCTGAAGGCCGAGGATTTCGTGGGCATCGTCGACGGGGCGGAAGCCGCGCGCGACTGACATCAGGGAAGGATCGTCGTCGGACCGCTCCCGGCGGAGTGACGCCGTCCACAGCCGGTCAAGGAGAACATCGTGGCCAACCGCCGCCTGCGCGCGCCGGCGATCGCCGTCGCTGTCGTCTGCCTCATCGGTTCCCTGCCGGGCGCGCCGGCCCAGGCCGCACCGCGCAAGGCGGCGCCAGCAGTTCCGTCGGCCCCTCCGGCGGCGCTTCCCCTGCTGCCGGCCCTTCCGGCCGGCACCGAGATCCTGCGCCTGGAGAACGGGCTGCAGGTGGTCCTGCTGCGCAACCCCGGCCAACCGATGGCCGGCGTCTACACGCAGGTTCTGGTGGGGTCGGCGCGCGAGGATTTCCGCACCAGCGGCATGAGCCACATGCTCGAGCACCTGCTCTTCAACGGCACCGAGAAGTACACGCAGGAGGAGCTCTACCGCGAGGCGGACGCCATCGGCGCCTACAACAACGCGAACACGACCGATTTCTACACGAACTACATGATGGTCGTGCCGGCCGAGCACCTCGAAAAAGGCCTCGGGG
>VGXH01000311.1 GCA_016873405.1 bacterium | reverse complement strand
TGGCCAACGTCGAGGCCCTGCAGGGGCGCCTCGAACTGATCGGCGACTTCGCCCGCCTGGCCTACGTGCGCAACCCCGGCTCGGCCATGGGGCTGTTCCCGGTCGGCCGCTGGGTCCTGGTGACGGTCAGCGCCGCCGCGGCGGTCTTCCTCGTCCACCTCTACGTGACCAGCCGGCCGCGCCGCCCCGTGCGGCTGGGGGCGATGGCGGCGATCCTGGGCGGCGCCCTCGGCAACCTGATCGACCGCGTCTTCTACGACGGCCTGGTGGTCGACTTCATCGACCTCGGCATTGGCAGCCACCGCTTCTACACGTTCAACGTGGCGGACATGGGCGTCAGCCTGGGCGGCCTGGTGCTCTTCCTGAGCCTCCTGCGCGGGGACCACGCGGCGCCGGCCGCCGCGCCGGGCCCGGGCCCCGTGTCCGCGTCCGGCGAGGCGGCCTCCGCGGCGCCGCGGCCCGCCGATCCGGCCGCCGATGCCTGAGGCGCCGGCCCGGCTGCGCGCCTTCGTCGTCGAAGCCGGCGAGGCCGGGCTGCGCCTGGACGTCTTCGTGGCCGGCCGCTGCGCCGACCTCTCGCGCAGCCGCGTGCGAGGCGACCTCGACCGACCGGACGCCGTGACCGTCGACGGCCGCGCGCGCCCGGCCTCGTTCCGCGTCAGGGCGGGCCAGCGCGTGGTCTTCCGGCCCTCGGCGCCGGTCGCCCTCGATGCCGTCGCGCAGCCGATCCCGCTGGACGTCGTCTACGAGGACGAGCACCTCGTCGTCGTCAACAAGCCGGTGGGCCTGGTCGTGCATCCGGCGGCCGGGCATCCCGACGGCACGCTCGTCAACGCGCTGCTGCACAGGCGCGGGCCGATCAGCGCCGGCGGCGACCCGCTGCGGCCGGGCATCGTGCACCGGCTCGACCGCGACACCAGCGGCCTGATGGTGGCGGCCCTTGACGACAGATCCCACCGCCGACTGGCGGCTCAACTGCAGGATCGCCGGCTGGGGCGCGCGTACCTCGCGCTCAGCTGGGGGCGATGGGCGGCCGACGCCGGCGAACTGGACGGCCCGATCGGGCGCGACCCGCGCCACCGTCAGCGCATGGCGGTGGTCCCCGGCGGACGCGCGGCGCTGACGCGCTACCGGGTGCTGGAGGACTTCGGGTACGCCCAGTACTGCCGCGTCGAGCTGGCGACCGGACGCACCCACCAGATCCGCGTCCACTTCGCCCACGGCGGGCATTCCGTGCTGGGCGACCCGCTGTACGGGGATCCGGGGCGGGCGCGGGGGCTGCACGGTCCGCAGCGGCGCCCGGCCGAGCTGGCGGCGAAGCTGGCGACCCGGCAGATGCTGCACGCCTGCGAACTGCGCTTCCGGCACCCGGTCGACGGACGGGAGCTGACGTTCCAGGCGCCCGCGCCGGCGGACTTCGCCGGCGTCCTGGCCCACTTGCGCGCCGGCGCCGGCGTGCCGCCGCCGGCGGGCTGAAATCTGGACACGGCCGCCCCGGTGGCCTATCCTGTCCCCTCCGGCGCTCGGGAGCGCCGGAGCGGCGGTGGCGATGGACCAGAGCAAGGCGGTCGCGTCCGTTGAAGATCAGGGAACGCAAGCGGGACGGCGTGGCCATCCTCGAGATGAGCGGCAAGCTCATGGGCGGGCCGGACGCCGACGCCTTCGACGAGACGCTCAAGACCCTCATCCACGAGGGCTGCCGCAACGTCATCGTCAGCATGGAGAAGGTCAGCTGGGTCAACAGCACCGGTCTGGGCATCCTCATCTCCGGCTACACCACGCTGCGCAAGAGCGGCGGGGAACTGAAGCTGCTGAAGGTCTCCGACCGCATCGAGAACATCTTCATCGTGTCCAAGCTCTACACCGTCTTCGCCTCGTTCCAGGACGAGGACGAGGCGGTCCGGAGCTTCTCGTGAGGCGCGGACCGGGCGGGCCCTCATGAAGCGCCGCGTCGAACTGCGCCTGCCCAGCCGCATGGAATACCTCGGCGTCCCGGACGTGGTGCTGGCGGAGGTGGGCGGCGAACTCGGCTGCGCCAGGCGCCGCCTCGAGGAACTGGGCACGGCCATCATCGAGGCCTGCACCAACGCGATGGAGCACGGCAATCACCTGGCCGAGGACCTGTGCATCGAGATCTGGCTCGACCTGGCCGAAGACCTGATCACGGTGACCGTGCTGGACCATGGACCGGGCTTCGACCACGCGGGCTGGCGGCCGAGCGACGACGTGATGCGCCAGCGCGGGCGGGGCCTGCTCATCATGCGCGAGTTCACCGACCACCTCGAGTTCGGGCGCCACGCGGACGGCCGCTTCCTGACCCGCATGATCAAGCAGATGGCTCCCGAAGAGGAACCGTCCGCCGACGGATCCGAGTAGCCGCATGCCCGTGTTCCTGGGCATCGACCACGGGACTCGCCGCGTCGGGATCGCCGCCAGCGATCCCGACGCGGCGTTCGCGTTCGCGGTGACGACGCACGTGGAGGGGCGCGACGGCTCGCTGCTGGAGCGCGTGGCGGCGCTGGTCGCCGAGCGCGGGGCCGCCGGCGTCGTGGTGGGACTGCCGCTGCGCGCCGACGGCGGCGAGGGCGAGTCCGCCCTGCGCGCGCGCCGCTTCGCCGAGCGCCTGGCGGCGTTCCTGTCGGTGCCGGTCGAACTGTGGGACGAGCGCTACACGAGCCAGGAGGCCGACCGCTACCTGCCGCCGGGGGCGGGACGTGCGCGCGAGGGCGGCCGGCGCGACGCCGTGGCGGCGGAGCTGATCCTTCAGGGCTGGCTGGACCATCGCGCGGCCATGGCCGCGCGCGAAGCGGCGGCAGCCGCGGGCCGCGACCGCGACGCCGGCGAGGGCAGCGGCGGCGGCGACTCCAGCGGGCGGGCCGGCGCGTGAAACGCCTGCTGGCCATCACCGGACTGGCCTGCCTGCTGCTGGCCGCCGGCCTGGGCTGGTCGTGGTCGCAGTGGACACAGCGCTGGCCGACCGGGCCCCGGTTCGTGACCCAACGCGTGAGGGTCCCGGCGGGGATGAGCGCCGCCACCCTGGCCGACACGCTCTGCGCGCGCGGCCTGCTGCGCCACCGCCTGGTGCTGTTGGCCGGCGCGCGGCTGACGGGGCAGGGGCACCGGCTGCAGGCCGGCCTGTTCGAGGTGCCGCCGGGACTGCCCGTGCGCGAACTGCTGGCGCTGTTCACGCGGCCGGGCCTGCCGCCGGCGCGCGTGACGATCCCCGAGGGACTGGACGCGGCTCAGACGGCGCGCCTGCTCGCCGCCGAACTGGGGATCGCCCCGACCGAGTTTCTCGACGCGGCGAACCGGCTGGCCGGCCAGCTGCGCGCGCGGAGCGGGGGCGCCGCCGCCGCCGTCGCCCGCCTGGACAGCGTGCTGGTGGGCGAGGCCGCGCGCGCCGGCCGCGTCTTCCATCGCTGCGAAGGGTACCTGGCGCCGGACACCTACTTCTTCGCGGAGGACACGCCCGCGGCGGCCGCCGCCGCGCGCCTGGTCGAAGCGCAGTTCGCGCGCCTGGACTCGCTGCTGGCGGCGCCGCGCTCGCCGGCCGCCGCGCGCCTGTCGGCGCACGAACTGC
>VGXH01000310.1 GCA_016873405.1 bacterium | reverse complement strand
TTTTGGACGCGATTCCGATCCGCCGCAGGGGCTACGACCACGTCGCCTTCGGACGGGCGGCCGCCGCGCTCGCCGGCGGCGCCAACGTGCTCATCTTCCCGGAGGGCACCCGGCAGGCCGTCGGCCACCCGGGAGCGGTCCGGGCCGGGCTCGGCATCCTGGTCCAGGAAACCCGCGCGCCGGTGGCGCCGATCTTCCTGCGGGGCAGCTACGGCCGGCGCCCGGGCGGCTCGCACGACTCGCCGCTGGAAGTCTGGTACGGCCCCCTGCTGCGCTGGCACGCCCTGGACGACCTCCTGGCCACGCACGACCGCCGCGTCGTCTCCGACCGGGTCGGCGCCCTCTGCCGCGCCGCCTGGGGCGAACTGCAGGCCCGCAGCTACGCCGGCCATCCGCAGACCCGGTTCGAGAAGGACCTGGGCGCCCGCCAGTTGCGGCGCTTCGCGACGCGCCAGGCCAGGATCTTCGGGCGCTGACCGCGGCGGCGGCGCGCGCTTGCCTTCCCGGCCCCCGCAGCGTATATTGGGCGCTTCGCCGGGCCACTCGGTCCGGTGCTTTCATCTGTCACCAGGAGGCAACCTTTCATGGCTTTCAACCCCGCTTCCGATTCCGACGGCCCGCGTCGGTCGGCGGGCCATTCCTCTTACCGTCCGCGCGGCGGCAAGGGGAGCCTGAACCACGACGACGACCAGGACGACAGCGGCGGCGGCGACGAGTTCCGCACGCCGGCGGCGCCCAAGCTCAGCACCGAGTACGACGCCGAAGCCATCGTGAACCTGGACTACCACGGCGACGACGGACTGGCGGACGACCTGTCCGGCGCCGAGATGCTCGCGCTGATCAACAGCTACGAAGAGACCCTGACGGACATCCAGGAGGGCCAGATCCTCAAGGGCACCGTCATCGAGGTCCGCGAGAACGAAGTCCTGATGAACATCGGCTTCAAGAGCGAGGGCGTCATCAACCGCGAGGAGTTCGGCTCGCAGCCGATCACCGTCGGCGACACCTTCGACGTCTTCCTCGAGAAGCTCGAGAACCAGGACGGCCTGGTCGTGCTCTCGAAGGAACGCGCCGACTTCCTCAAGGTCTGGGACAAGATCAAGGTCGCGCACGAGGCCGGCGAAGTCGTCACCGGCCTGGTGGACCGTCGCATCAAGGGCGGCCTCGTGGTCAAGCTCTGGGGCGTGGACACCTTCCTGCCGGGCAGCCAGGTGGCCCTGCGCCAGGTGCCGAACCTGGAGGACATGATCGGCGAAGAGATCCAGTGCCGGATCATCAAGAAGAACAAGCGCCGCCGGAACGTGGTGGTCAGCCGCCGCATCGTCCTGGAGCAGGAGCGCGAGTCGAAGAAGAAGAACCTGATCTCCGAGCTGCAGAAGGGCCAGACCCGCAAGGGCGTCGTCAAGAACATCACCGACTTCGGCGCCTTCGTCGATCTCGGCGGCATCGACGGCCTGCTGCACATCACCGACCTGAGCTGGGGCCGCGTCAACCACCCCAGCGAAGTCGTGGCCATCGGCCAGGAGATCGAGGTCAAGGTCCTGGACTTCGAGCAGGAGCGCGAGCGGATCAGCCTCGGTCTCAAGCAGCTGCAGTCCTACCCGTGGGACCACGTCGAGGAGCGGTACCCCGAGCAGGCCATCGTGCGCGGCCGCGTGGTGAGCATCACCAACTACGGCGCCTTCGTCGAGCTGGAGAAGGGCGTCGAGGGCCTCATCCACATCAGCGAGATGAGCTGGACGCGCCACATCAAGCACCCGTCGAAGGTCGTCTCGATCGGCGACGAGGTCGACGTGATGGTGCTCAAGACGGACAAGGCGAACGAGAAGATCAGCCTGGGCCTCAAGCAGTGCGAGAGCGACCCCTGGCTGACCCTCATCGAGCGCTACCCCGTCGGTTCGGCCATCGAGGGCAAGGTCCGCAACCTGACCGACTTCGGCGCCTTCGTCGAGGTCGAGGAAGGCATCGACGGGCTGGTGCACATCTCGGACATGAGCTGGACGCGCCGGGTGCGCCATCCGAAGGAGCTGCTCAAGCGCGGCGACTCGGTGAAGGTGCAGATCCTGGACATCGACACCTCGAAGCGCCGCATCAGCCTGGGCGTCAAGCAGCTGCAGGACAACCCCTGGCCCGGACTGGCCGACCGCTTCCCGGTGGGCCACAACGTCGCCGGGACCGTCAGCCGGATGCTCGACCACGGCGCGATCATCGAGATGGGCGACGACCTGGAGGGCTTCGTGCCCCTGGGCCATCTGGGCATTCCCAAGCTGGACAAGCCGCAGTACTACTTCCGCGAGGGCGAGGCCTGCCAGCTGAAGGTCATCAAGATGGACGTCGAGAACCGCCGGATCGTGCTGTCGATCGCCGAGCGCCTGAAGGAGGACGGCGCCGCGGCCGTCGAGGCGTTCGTCGCGGCACATCCGCGGCTCGAGGACGTCGTCCAGGCCGAAGCGGCCCTGGCGGCGGCCGGCGAGCTGCCGGAGAAGTCCGCCGTCGACGACGACTACGCCGACGAGGCCGACTACCCCGCGCCGGCCAACTAGGCCGGCACGGACGGCCCGACCAGGAGGGGCGATCGCCCCGCAGCAGACGCGACCGGCGTTCCCGGTCGCCCGCCGGAGGGGCGGGGTCCAGGCCCTGCCCCTCCCGGGCTTTCCGGGGGTGCCGCCGCGCGCCCGACGGACGCAAGGAGAGGACGGCATGGCAGCACCGGTCCAGGACCTGCGCCCCCTCGCGCCCGCGGTCGCCCGCCCCGCCGGCGATCCGCCTGCCGGCAGCGGGGTGCTCCGCGTGGCCTTCCACACCCTCGGCTGCCGTCTGAACCAGTACGACACCGAGGGACTGCGCCTGCGCCTGGCGGAACTGGTTTCGGTGCTCGTCGTCCCCTGGCAGGAGGCGGCCGACCTCTACGTCCTGAACAGCTGCACGGTCACGGCCAAGGCCGAACACGAGTGCCGTCGCCTGGCCCGCCAGGCCAAGCAGCGCCACCCCGCGGCCCGCGTGGTCGTGACCGGGTGCTACGCGCAGGTGCAGCCGACGGCCCTGGCGGCCCTGCCGGAGATCGACGCCGTGGTCGGCAACGCCCACAAGGACGATGTCGCCGCCTGGCTGCCCGCGGCGCTGGGCCGCGGCGGCGCGCGCGTCCTGTCCGGTCCCTTCGACCCGACCGGGAAGTTCACGGCGCCGCTCGTGGACGGCTTTCCCGGGCGCAGCCGGGCCTTCGTCAAGGTGCAGGACGGCTGCGACCTCCGCTGCACCTACTGCGCCATCTGGCAGGCCCGCGGACCGGGCCGCTCGCGAGCGGTCGCCGACGTGGTGGCGCAGCTCGCCCGCCTCGAGCAGGCCGGTTACCGCGAGGCGGTCCTGACCGGCATCCACCTCGGCGGCTGGGGGCGCGACACCGGCGAGGGGCGCCTGCCGGACCTGCTGCGCGCCTGCCTGTGCGCGCTGCCGGAGCTGCGCCTGCGCCTGAGCAGCCTCCACCCGAACGAGGTCGACGCACCCCTGCTGGATCTGCTGGCCGGCGAACCGCGCCTGCGTCCCCACGTGCACCTGTCGCTGCAGAGCGGCGCCGACCAGGTG
>VGXH01000309.1 GCA_016873405.1 bacterium | reverse complement strand
TGGCGAAGATGTACGAGGCGATGAAGCCCGCGCAGGCGGCGCCGATCATCAGCGCCCTGGACCTGGAGATCATCCTCGACATCATGGGCCGAATGAAGGAACGCCCGGCGGCGAAGATCCTGGCGCACATGGACGCGGGCCTGGCCGCGCAGGTCAGCACGCGGATGAGCCTGCGGGGGGAGAGCTGATGGACGCGACCGGCGCTCCCAGCTTCCTGCCCGCGGCGTGCCCTCCCGTCGGCGGGTGCGGCCGCCACGCCGGCGCCGCGGAAGCGGAGGCGGCGGGTGCGGCGCTCGCCGGGGTCGCGTTCGCCGGCGTGCTGGCGGCGGTTCCGGCGCCCGGACGGGCCCTCGCGCCGGCGTCGATCCCCGGCGGCATGCCCGCTGTCGCAGCCGGCACCGGCCCGGGCCAGCCCGAGCCCGCGTCCGGGACGCCCGCGATCGTCAACCCGGACCGCGCCGCGCCGGGCGGCGGCTCGGCACAATCCGCTGCCGGGCCGTGTGAGCCGGCCCTCGCGCCCGCGCCGGCCGTTCCCGTGCCGGCCGCCGGCGTTCCCGGTGTCGTCCCGCCGCAGGCAGGCGCGCCGGTCGACGCGCAGGGCTTGCCGGCCACGCCCGCCGCCGCGGCCAGCGCAACGGCGCTGGCGCCGGGTGAAATCCCCCTCCCGACCGGCCTGCCGGGCGCGACCGCCGAGCCGGCGCCGACAGTCCCCGGCGCGCCGGCCCCGGCGAGCGGCCCGCACCCGGCGATCGACGTGCACCCGGTGACCGCCGTGCACCCGGCAAACGAGCCGGCGCAGCCCGCCGCGGTGGCGCTGCCCACAGCGACGGATACCCCGACGCCGGATCCCACGGCGACGAACGCCATCACGCCGAACGCCATCGCGCCGACCGCCGCGGCGCCGGACGTCCAGATCCCGACGTCGCCGAGCGCCGCGATGGCGGCGGCGACCCCGGCCGTTGCGCACGAGGCCACCCCGGCAGTCGGCCCCGTGACGATCACGGAGCCGGCCATCGTCGCCGAGGAGTCGTCGACGCCGCCGGCCGCGGCCCCGGAAGGCGCGGCGGCGGACGGGGAGTCGAAGCCGGCGACGGCAGAGGCGGCGCCGGAGCCCGCGGAAACGGCGGTATCCCGGCCCGAGCTGCCGGCCCCGACGCCGGCCCTGGTTCCGCAGGCCGCGCTGAAGACCTATGCCCGCATGGCCGCGCTCGGCGCGGCGCACGGCGGCGGCCCGACGGACGCCGGACCCCCGGCGGCCGCTCCCGGCCGCGCGACGGCGTTCGCGGCGACCGTGGACCGGGCCCTGGCCGCCCTGGCCTTGGCGGCCGGCGCGGAGGCGCGCGGCGGCCTGGAGGGACTGGCTGACGACGCCTCGGGGCGCGAGCGCGCGGCGGCGGTCGCGGGCGGCCGCGCAGGATCCATCCGCGCCCAGGTCGCGGCGCAGCTGGCGCGCATCGACGTCCAGCCGCACGGAGACCAGAAGCTCACGATCCGCCTGCAGCCGGAGAATCTCGGCCGCGTCGACGCCGAGTTCCACGCCGCCGACGACCGCTTGACGGTCGTGCTGCGCGCCGAGTCGCCCGAGGCCGCGCAGGCCCTGCGCACCGGGGCCCGCGAGCTCGCCGAAACGATCGTGGACCGCGGCGGCCGCTTCCAGCACGTCGACGTGCGCGTCGAGACGCGCGACGGGCAGCCCGCGCGCCACGAGCGCGCCGAGGACCGCCCCGGAGATCAGAGACAGGACGGACGACAGGATGGGCGCCGCGAGGGTCGCGACGAACTGCGCGACCGCCGCGGGAGCTCCCGTGACGAGGCGCGCGCCGCGTGGGCGCAGGCCTGGGCCGACACCGGTCAGGAGGGATAGACCATGCCGATCGCCGGGATCACCGACGGGAGGGGGCCCGTGCTGGGCCAGGCCGGCCGCGACTACTCGCAGGTGAGCAAGCTCGATTTCATGGCGCTGCTGGTGGCGCAGATCAAGAACCAGGATCCCACCAGCCCCATGGACAACGCCCAGTTCACCAGCCAGATCACGCAGTTCTCGATGCTCGAGCAGCTCGAGACGATGTCCGGCGCCCTGCAGGACAACGTCGCGGTCGGCACCGCGATCAACAACACGGCGATGCTCGCCCTGGTCGGCCGCAACGTGACGGTCGCGGGCAACGACGTCTCGCTGAGCGGCGGCCTGGCCAGCGAGAGCGTGATCGCCGCCGGCGCGAACGGGCGCGCCACGATCAAGATCACGGACGAGAACGGGCGCGTCGTCCGCACCTACGAGCAATCGGTGACCAAGGGCCTCAACACGGTCACCTGGGACGGCCGGACCGACGACGACGTCGTCGCTCCCGACGGGAAATACACGATCTCGGCCGAGGTCAAGGACAACAGCGGCGCGGCCGTGACGTTCACCAACCTGATGACCGGCGCCGTGACCGGCCTGCGCTACAGCGACAACCAGGCCATCGTCATGGTCAACGGCGAGGAGTTCTACGTTTCGGAGATCTACAAGGTCAGCTGACGCGGCAGCCCCGGCGAAGGGGCGCAACGGGTAACCGGGAGGATTCCATGTTCAAGTCCCTGTACTCCGGCCTGTCGGGCCTCGGTGCCAACCTGACGAACCTGGACGTCATCGGCAACAACATCGCCAACAGCAACACCGTGGGCTTCAAGTCCGGCCGTGTCACGTTCAACGAGATGCTGACGCAGACCATGAAGTCCGCGAGCCGACCCGTCAGCGGCGGCCTCGGCGGCACCAATCCCCAGCAGATCGGCCTCGGCACGATGGTGGGCAGCATCGACACCAACTTCAACCAGGGCAACTTCCAGACGACCGGCAAGAAGACCGACCTGGCCATCCAGGGCCCCGGCTTCTTCGTGCTGAGCGACGGCACCAGCCGCGTCTACACGCGCGCCGGCGTCTTCGGCCTGGACAGCGAGAACCAGCTGGTCAACCCGACGACCGGCCTGCGGGTGCAGGGCCTGATGGCCGACGCCATGGGCAACATCATCGCCGGTCCCCTCGACGACATCTTCATCGACCCGGCCCTCGTCGTGCCGGCCCAGCCCTCGACCGCGGTGCGCCTGATGGGCAACCTCGACTCGGCCAGCGACGCGCAGGGAACGGTGCAACGGAGCACGTCGTTCCTGGCCGCGGCGGCCGGCGCCGACCTGGTGACGGAGCTCAGTCGCGCCGACGGTTCGGGCATGGGCCTGAGCGTCGGCGAGCAGGTCGTCGTCAACGGCCTGGTCGGCAACGCTCCGATCAGCGCCGCCGTCACGATCACGGCGGGCATGACCTACCAGGACCTCGTCACGGCCCTGAACGCCGCGCTCGTGGCCGACGGCCGCCAGATCACGCTCGCGATCGCGGCCGACGGCTCGCTGACCGCCGCCAACGCGGGCGCCACCGACGTGGAGGGTCTGGCGATCAACGTCGGCACCGGCGGTTCGCTGCTCGCGTTCTCCGCGACGATCGCCGGCGGCGCGTCCGCGAGTTCCGGGCGGGCGTTGGCCTACGCGGACGAGACCGACGAACTGGTCGACGTCTTCGGCGCCGACGGCCGCTCGCTCGGCCTGGACGTCTCGGG
>VGXH01000308.1 GCA_016873405.1 bacterium | reverse complement strand
GCGCAGCCGCGCGAAGAGCCAGGCGGCGAGGATCTCCGCCGTCGGGTTGTCCAGGCCGGGCAGTTCGTTGAGGCACCGGTGGTCCAACTCGCGGATCACCGGGTCGACGACGCGACTGACCTCGCCGTAATCGACGACCCAGCCGAAGTCCGGATCGAGCGCGCCGGGGAGCCCGATCTCCACCTCGTACGTATGTCCGTGCAGCCGCCGGCATTTGTGGTCCTCCGGCACCCGCGGCAGGTAATGGGCCGCGTCGAAACTGAACGACTTCGCGATCCGCATCGTCACCGTGCCCCTTTTTCGCCGCCTGCGGCCGGGCGCCGGGACAGCGAGCCGCGCCGCCCCGCCCGGCGGGTTCCACATCGACAGTCAGGCCCCCGGCCGGCGCCCGGTCCCCGCCGCCCGCGCCACCATGATACGCGATGGGGAACGCGCGGCAACCGTCGCCGGTCCGGGGCCGCGCCGGTTCGCGATTTCCCTTCAATCCCGTCCGTTCGTGCCGATCTTCCGCGCGGGGGGATGCCGTCCGCATCCCCGCCGCGAGCCGCCGACCAGCCAGCGAGGAACGCTTGAGCACGGGAACGAGCGAACTCCAGGACATCCAGCAAACGCTGTCGCGCCTGCAGGCGCGCGTGCGCGAACTGGCGGACGAACCCGTCCCGGACGCCGGCGCCCCCGCTGGCGACGCCCCGCGCCCGTCCGCAGCGAACGCGACGACCGCGGCGCGGCCGGCGGCCGACTACGTGCTCGTGCAGTCGGGCATCGCTGAACTGGCGTCGCTGACCCGCCTGAAGGACTTCCCGGAGTTCTTCCAACGGTTCGCCCGCCAGCGCGGCTTGCGCCTGCTGCTCCTGAAACGCTGGTCGAGCGGCCTGCAGGTCTTCCTCGAGGAGAACGTGAAGCTGCCGCCGGAGGCGCGCAGCAAGCGGAAGGACGGCCGGGCGCCGATTCCCAGCACCAAGGACGACATCTTCGCCGCCGTCGCCCACGACGGCACCGCCTACTGCGGACCCGTGCCCCAGAAGCACTTCCCGCTGGACCTGACCATTCTCCTCGGCCGCGGCGCCCGAGACCGCCACATCGTGATCCTGCCGTTGCCCGCGCAGGGCCACTGGACCCCGTTCCTCTAGCTCGACGCCGACCAGCCGGACGAGCCGGCACTCGCGGTCGCCGGCGTGCTCGCCCACTACGCGCTGTGCCGCATGTGCCTGCTCGAGCGCGGCCTGCAGGTGCGTCAGGGGCAGGTGTCGGCGATCCTGGGGGCCGAACTGGATCGGCGCCGGCGGGCGAGGGACAGGCACGAATCCGAGCCGCCGCCGGCGGTCGCGGGCGAGCCCGTCGCGCCGCCCCGCGGCCGGGCCCCGGAGATCGATCCCTTCACGAGCCTCCCCGCCTCCGCGCCGGTGGCGCGGCCCCTGGCGCCGGCGGGCGCCCGGCGACCGGCGCCGGTGGAGAACGAACTGCAGGTCTTCGGCGATGACGAGCCGGCGGCCGGCGCGGCGCCTTCGGGTCCGCCGCCGCCCGCGCCGAGCGCGGACCGCGCTGTTCTGCGCCACGCCCTGACGCCCGAGATCATCCTGCGCCACAGCGGCGAGCTGCCGGCGCTGCCGAAGGCGGCCTGCCACATCATGGCCGTCATCGAGGACCCGCGCACGACCGCGACGCGCCTGGAGAAGGCGCTGGCCATGGACCAGGCCCTGACGGCGAAGGTCCTGCGCATCGCCAACAGCCCGTTCTACGGCGCCGCCCGGCAGATCACGACCGTCAGCGAGGCGATCGTCAGGCTGGGCTTCGTGACGATCCGCAACTGGACGCTGGTCACGGCCGCGCGATCGGTCTTCCTGGCGCCGGGAGCGGGCATGCTGTACCAGAAGATCTGGCGCCAGTCGGTGCTGTCGGCGATGGGCAGCCAGCTGGTGGCCCAGGCGGTGGGCCGCGTCCAGCCCGAAAGCGTCTTCATCGGCGGGCTCATGCAGAACATCGGCCAGCTCGTGCTCGCGCGCAGCGATCCCGAGCTGTTCCAGGAGATCCTCGCCGAGTCGGCCGAGAGCGGACGACCCTATCACGAGGTGGAAGCGCGGGTGCTCGGCTTCGACCACGGCGAACTGGGCGCCCTGCTGCTGCGCGAGTGGAACCTGACCGAGGATCTCGAGGATGCCGTCCGCTGGCACCACCGCTTCGAACAGCCCGACGCCCGCAACGTCCGCGTGGCGGCGATGATCGCCCTCGGCGAGGAGATCGCGCGCTGCCAGGGCGGGGACGACAGCGACCCGGATCCCGCCGCCAACGAGGACGCGACCGCCGCCCTGCGCCCGGCCGCGAGTCTGCTCGGGCTGACCCCCGAGAGGGTGGCCGACCTCGTGGCGCGCGCCGGCGCGCTCAAGATCGACCCGCACTTCTTCACGTGACCCGCTGGGCGGGCGGCGTGCGCTCCGGGGCCGGGGGCTCGAAGTGCGCCCGGCACCTGGCCTCGTAGGTCTCCGCCGCCCCCACCACGACCTGGGCCGTGTCGCGGGTCAATCGCTGCGTGAAGTTCGCCGGGTCGCCGCAGGTCATGCAGATGGCGAGCTGCTTGGTCACGTACTCGGCCCGGCACATCAGCTGGGGCATGGGTCCGAACGGCAGCCCCCGGTAGTCCAGATCCAGCCCCGCGATGACCACCCGCTTGCCGAGATTGGCCAGGCGCGTGGCGACCTCGACGATCTCGTCGCCGAAGAACTGCCCCTCGTCGATCGCCACCAGTTCGGTCCGGTCGTCGACCAGGACGAGGATGTCGCGGGCGTCGGTCACCGCGGTGCCGGGCAGGCTCTGCTGGCTGTGGGAGACGATGCTGGTCGCGTCGTAGCGGGCGTCGACACCGTGCTTGAAGATCTGGACGCGGCGCCGCGCGATCTGCGCCCGCCGGATGCGCTTGATGAGCTCCTCGCTCTTCCCGCTGAACATCGGGCCGCAGATGACCTCGAGCCAGCCGGACTTGCCATGGACGATCTGCATCGGTCTCCTCGGGGTGGCTGCGCGCGCCCGGCGGCTGCCCGGCGGACCTCGCTCCTTGTCAGGGGCGGCCGCACCAATTTATTCTACCGTGGCTGACGCGCCAAGCCTGCGTTGCCGCCCGCCCGAAGGGACCCGACGTGACGACCTGGGACCGCTCCTCCTTTGCCGACCGCTGCCGCTGCGGCGTCATCGGCATGATCCACCTCGCCCCGCTGCCGGGAAGCCCGCGGTGGGGGGGCGATCTCGGCGCGGTCGCCGCGGCGGCCCTGCGCGACGCGCGCGCCCTGCGCGAGGGCGGGGTGGAGGTCCTGCTGCTGGAGAATTTCCAGGACGCGCCCTTCCACCCCGGCGCGGTTCCCCCGGTCACGGTGGCGGCGATGACGGCGCTGGCGGCGGCGATCCGGAACGACGCCCCCGACTGCCCGCTGGGGATCAACGTCCTGCGCAACGACGCCGAGGCGGCGCTCGCCGTGGCGGTGGCCGTGGGGGCGGCGTTCATCCGGGTCAACGTCCATGCCGGCGCCGCGGTCACCGACCAGGGCCTGCTCGAGGGTCGCGCCTGGCGCACGCTGCGCCTGCGCCGCGAGTACGGGCG
>VGXH01000307.1 GCA_016873405.1 bacterium | reverse complement strand
CCCCCCCCGCGCGCAACGCCAGGTGCGAGGCGCCGCGCACCAGGAGCTCGGCGCCGAGCGTGACGCCGCCGAGCGCGACGACGATGATCAGGATCTGCTGGAGCAAGGCGAGGGCCTCCGGCGGCGCCCGCGCGGGCGCGGTCAGGGGTCGGCATCAGGTTCCCGCCATGATAGGATGCGGCGCCGGCTCGCGCCCCCGGAATCCGCGGCGAGGGCCGGCGCCGCGCCCGCGCCTTCGAAAGGACCCACGATGACCGCCAACCTGTTCACGCCCCTGCGCCAGCGCGGCCTGACCCTGCGCAACCGCCTGGTCCTGTCGCCGATGTGCCAGTACTCGGCCGACGCCGACGGCCGCGCCACCGACTGGCACCTGGCGCACCTGGGCAGCCGCGCCGCCGGCGGGCTGGGCGCGGTCGTGGCCGAAGCGACGGCCGTCCTGCCGGAGGGCCGCATCAGCCCGGCCGATCTGGGCCTGTGGGAGGACGGGCAGATCGAGCCCCTGCGGCGCGCGTTCGCCTTCGTCGCCGCGCAGGGTTGCGCCCCGGGCATCCAGCTGGCGCACGCCGGGCGCAAAGCGTCGACCCTGCCGCCGTGGCGGGGCGGCCGGCCGGTCGGCGCGGCGGGCGGCGGCTGGGACCGCATCGTGGCGCCCAGCGCGTTGCCGTTCGGCCCCGGCCACGCCGTCCCCTGCGAGCTGGACGAGGCCGGCATCGCCGCCGTCATCGCCGCCTTCGGGGCGGCCGCCCGCCGCGCCCGCGACGCCGGCGCGCAGGTGGTCGAGATCCACGCCGCGCACGGCTACCTGCTGCACCAGTTCCTGTCGCCGCTGACGAACCGTCGGCAGGACCGTTGGGGCGGCGACTTCGCCGGCCGCACGCGGCTGGCGCGCGAGGTCACCGCCGCCGTGCGCGCGCAGTGGCCCAGTGAGCTGCCGGTGTGGATCCGCATCTCCTGCACCGACTGGATCGACGGCGGCTGGGACGAGGACCAGGCCGTGGCCCTGGCGCGGGAGCTGGCGGCCCTGGGCTGCGACCTGGTCGACTGCTCATCGGCCGGGACGGTGCCCGACGCCGTGGCGCCGGCGGCGCCCGGTTACCAGGTGCGCTTCGCCGAGCGCATCCGCAAGGAGGCGGGCGTGGCGACCGGGGCCGTGGGCCTGATCACCGAGGCGCCGCAGGCGGAGGCCATCGTGCGCGAGGGGCGGGCCGACCTGGTGCTGCTGGGCCGGGCGCTGCTGCGCGAGCCGCACTGGGCGCTGCGCGCGGCGCAGGAACTGGGGGCGCCGCCGCCGGTGCCACCGCAGTACCTGCGCGGGTTTCCCGCCCCCTGAACGCTCAGGGGTTCCAGGTGACGCCGGGGTAGGTCGTCTGCGACCACGGGATGTGCCCGCTGTCGGCGAACGCCACCAGCTTGCACGACCCGTCCGCCCTGACCTGGATGACGGTCAGGCTGCAGTTGGCGATGCTCATGCCCAGCCAGGCCTGCGGGTCCACCGCCAGCGCGGGGCAGACCAGCCAGCGGATGACGTTGCCGTGGCAGACGACGATGTCGTACTCGTCGGCGCCCGCGGTCGCCGGCACCAGCAGGCGCGCCGCGGCAGCCGTCAACTGCGCCTCGCAGGCGACCGCCTCGCCCGGCTTCAGCCCGTCCATGACGTCCTGCCGGCGCGTGGGCGGCGTGCACTCGCGGATGTCGCCCTCGATGCGGTGCGCGAGTCCCGGGAAGTGCGCGGCGATGATCGCGGCGGTCTCGCGCGCCCGGGTCATGGGGCTGGACTGCAGCGAGGTGAACGCCAGCGGCAGGCCGTCCAGCCGCGCCGCGACCAGGCGCGCCTGCTCGCGGCCCAGGGCGTCCAGGCCGCAGCCGACCTCCTCGTCGCACCCCTCCTCGCGCGCGTATTCGCCGTGGCGGATCAGGAACAGGTTGCGGACCGGCTGGTCGGCCGTCGGCAGGACGGCCGACGCGGGCGCAGGCGCCAGCAGGATCAGCAGGACGCAGATCGCCGGTTTGAAGAGGCGCAGTCGGATCACGGAGACTCCTCGGGGTTGCGGGACCGCGGTCCCGACGCGGACACGATCGGCAGGCGCAGCACGAAGCCGCGGCGATCATGGAAATCGGGGCGCGCCGCGGGATGATGGGCGGCCCAGTGCGACAGCGCGCCGCCGCCGGCTTCCACCACCGCGCAGACGCCCACCTCCAGCGGTGACTCCTCCAGCCGGAACGGGCCCAGTTGCAGCGTGCCCTCGATGACGACGCCCGTCGAGGTCCGGGTCAGCTCGAACCTCGGGCAGACCCCTTCCTCAGCCTCGCGCCCACCCTCCCGGTAGTCGTCGAATCGGTAGAGGTTCCAGTGCCCCGACGGCGAGAGGTTCCACTCGAGGTAGTCCCGGCGCCGCGGCGCGCCGATGAACAGCTCGGCGCAGGTGTGTCGCCACAGTTCGTGCCGGCGTTCCCGGGTGCCGCTTTTCGGCGGCGGCAGCACCAGCCCGGGCACTTCCAGGGACAACCGGTAGCGCAGCGCGCGCCGGTGGCGCCCCACGCGCGCCTGCAGCCTCCCGGCCGCCGGGCCGGCGGCGGTCGGGAAGGGCTCGAGGCGGGTGGTCATCGTGAACGCCATCGACGCAGCCTACCGCCGGGCGGGCGCTTGAGCCATCGATTTCGCCGGCCTTGGTTCAGGAGCGTTCCCTGCCGCCGAGGTAATCGGCCAGCCGCTGCCGGCTGTGCTCGTCCTCATGGCAGTAGACGCAGAGGTTCTCCCAGTTCGAGCCGTCGGCGGGGTTGTTGCGGTCGTTGCCGTCCTTGTGGTGGACGGTCAGCAGGTGCCGGTCCCGGGCGGTGAATTCCCGCGCGCACTTGGCGCAGATCAGGCCGTGCAGTTCCAGCGATCGCTCGCGGTAGTTCGCGTTCGGCGCCGCCAGGCCCTTGAGCTCCTTGAGCCCGCGCGCGATCTCCTCCGGCGTCAGCGCCTTCGCCGGTCCGCGCCGCTTGCCGCCGCGCCGGTAGGGGCCTCCCAGGGACATGTCGTCCTCCCGCTTCCTGCCGCCGCGCGGCGTTCAGCCGGCCAGCCGCGCGCTGAAGGGCGCGACATGGCCGGCTCCGCCTCGCGGACGTTAGCAGAATGGACGGGGCCGCGGCAAGACGCCGTGACAAGACGCCGTGACAAGACGCCGCCGCCGCGGCCCCGTCCCCCGGGCGCTCCATGATCATTTCGCCAGCGTCAGCTTCACCGATTCGCGGCGGCCCGCCGCCTCGATCGTCGCCACGTAGACGCCCGTCGGCAACAGCCGGCCGCCGGCATCCAGGCCGTCCCAGGCGGCTTCGTGCCCGCCCGCGGCACGGATCTCCCCGTCCACGAGCACCCGCACCAGGCGGCCCGCGGCGTCGTGCACCCGCAGCGTCACCGCCGCGCTCTCGGGCAGTTCGAAGCTGATCACCGTCCGCGGGTTGAACGGGTTCGGCGCGCCGGACAGCGCCAGGCCCACGCGGGCCGGCACCTCGTCCACGCTCGACGCGGCCTGGACGATGACGACGCCCGTCATGCCCATCAGTTCGTGCGGGCGGCAGAAGTAATCCACCGCCCCCGCGGTCGTGAAGG
>VGXH01000306.1 GCA_016873405.1 bacterium | reverse complement strand
GGGGGCGGGAGGTTGGGCGATGGGCTGGGCAGACTCGCCGGCCGGACTCTGCCCCTGAATTCGGAAGTGACGGAGCGGCTGCTCGGTTCAGCCTGCTACTCGCCGGCCCGCATCGAGCGGGAACTCCGCTGGCGCGCCGGTATCGGCCTCGATGAGGGGGTGCGGGAGATGCTGGGGGCTGGCTTGCCGCTGTTGTCGGGCTGAAGCCCGACCTACGGGGGGGTACTATCATTGCAATTTATCCACATCATGGATAATATGCAATGATGATCCCGAGGAGAGCCTTGGCTGCCGTCGCGTCGGCCCTGCAACGCCAGGCGGCCGTCGCACTGCTCGGCCCTCGTCAGGTGGGCAAGACCACTCTGGCACTCGCCCTTGCAGAAAAGACGCCCTCGCTCTACCTCGATCTCGAGAGCCGCGCTGACCGGGCCAAGCTGTCCGATCCGGCATTGTTTCTCGAGCGCCATGAGGATCGGCTGGTGATCCTGGACGAGATCCATCGTGTGCCGGAGTTGTTTCAGACCCTGCGGGGATTGATCGACAGGGGACGCCGCAAGGGCCGTCGTACCGGCCGCTTCCTGATCCTCGGCTCCGCCTCGATCGATTTGCTGCGGCAGTCCGGCGAGAGTCTCGCGGGCCGCATTGCGTATGTGGAAATGCGGCCGTTCGACGTCCTCGAAATCGGCCCGAAGCCGGCGGCGCGTCCGGATCTGTGGCTGCGCGGCGGCTTTCCCGACAGCTATCTGGCGGCGGACGATGGGCAGAGCTTCGCCCTGCGCCGGGATTTCATCCGCACCTATCTCGAGCGCGACGTGCCGATGTTCGGACCGCGCGTGCCGGCCGAGACACTGGAGCGACTCTGGACGATGCTGGCGCATGGGCAGGGAACGCTGCTCAATGCATCCCGTCTTGCCGCCGGGCTGGCGATCAGCGTCCAGAGCGTCACGCGCTACATCGATTTGCTGGTCGATCTGCTGCTGGTGAGGCGGCTGAGCCCGTTTCATGCCAATCTGGGCAAGCGTCTCGTGAAGTCGCCGAAGGTTTACGTCCGCGACAGCGGCCTGGTGCATGCGCTGCTCGGCATCGCCGACCACGACGCGCTGGCCGGTCATCCCGTGGTCGGCGCAAGCTGGGAAGGATTCGTCATCGAGAATCTGCTGTCGGCGATGCCGGACGGCACCCGCGCCAGTTTTTATCGCACCGCCGCCGGCGCGGAGATCGACTTGCTGCTCGAACTGCCTGGCGGCAGGCGCTGGGCGGTGGAAATCAAGAGCGGCTTGTCGCCGCGGCTTGAAAAGGGTTTCCATTTCGCGCGCCAGGACCTGAAGCCCGAGAAGTCCTTCGTGGTGTATTCGGGCGATGACCGTTACCCCTTGGGCGGGGATACGGAGGCCATCGGTTTGCGGGAGATGGCCTCGATCCTGGCCGGGGAGCAGAGCCGAAAATGACAGACAACCTTTGGCTGGCCATGCCGGTTTCCTTCGCGCTTTCCTGGGCGGCGATCGGCCTGCGCCTGCGCTTCGCCGACCGTGGCCTCGACCAGCCCAACCATCGCTCCCTCCACGAACAGCCGACCCCGCACGGTGGCGGGCTGGGCATTGTCCTGGCGCTTTTGGTGGTCGGGGCCTGGCTCAGCGTGCCGACGCTGCTTCTGGCTGTGGTGCTGGGGCTGGCGCTGCTTTCGCTGGCGGACGACCTACGGCACCTGCCGTTCTGGCTGCGGCTGACGGCGCATCTGGGTGCGGCGGCGGCGCTGTGCCATCTGATCGGCTTGCCGATCCTGTGGTGGCCTCCGGCCATGCTGGCGGTCGGTTGGATGACGAACCTCTACAATTTCATGGACGGCGCCGACGGGCTGGCGGGAAGCCAAGGCGTGGCGGGTTTCGCGGCTTATGCGGCGGGGTTCGCCGTGGCCGGCGACCCGGCCCTGACGGCGTGGTGCGCGGCGGCAGCGGCGGCGTGCGCCGGCTTTCTGTGCTTCAATTGGCCGCCGGCGAAGATCTTCATGGGGGACGTGGGTTCCATTCCTCTTGGGTTTCTGGCGGGAGGTTTGGGGATCGTGGGAATATGGCAGGGCGCCTGGCCGGCGTGGTTCCCGCTGCTGGCGTTCGCGCCGTTCGTGCTCGACGCGTCGGCGACGCTGGCGCGGCGCGCGCTGGAAGGAAAGCGCGTGTGGGAGGCGCATCGCGAGCATGTCTATCAGCGCATGGTGCAGATGGGCTACGGCCACCGCGGCATGACGCTGCGCTGGGCCGCCCTGATGGCGGCGGGCGCGCTGCTGGCCGTGGCGCTGCTGGCATTGCCGCCCTCGGTGCATTGGATCGCCGTGCCGGCGTGGCTGACTTTTCTGGTTTGGCTGGGAACACGGACAATACATAAACAATGAACTGGCGCGCGCTGTTGGCATTCCTCCACGACCTGGCGGCGACAGCCGTCATGTGGCTGGTCGCCTACTGGATCCGCTTCAACTTCGAAATTTCCCCGGAGTTTCTGGCGGCTTCGTTCAAGGCGTTGGCCTGGGTCATGCCGCTCTATGCGGCGATCTATCTTAAGTTCGGCCTGTATCGCGGCATCTGGCGCTACGCCAGCATGGGCGATCTGCGCCGCCTGCTCATCGCGGTGGGCCTGGGAGCCGTCGCCACGGCCGGCGTCGTGTACATGATCCAGGCACCCGGCATTCCGCGCTCGATCCTGCTGCTGCACCCGATCCTGCTGCTGCTGGCGATAGGCGGCAACCGGTTCCTGTACCGGGCCTGGAAGGATGGCCATCTTTTTTCGTCGAACCTGCATGACGGGCAGCCGGTGCTGGTGCTCGGGTCGGGCGATGCCGCGGCCATGCTGCTCAAGGATCTGTCGCGCAGTCCGGCCTGGCGGGTGGTCGGCCTGCTCGACGATGATGCGGCCAAGCATGGCCGGCGCCTTGCGGACGTGCCGATACTGGGCCCGCTCGCGTCGGTGGCCGAGCAAGCCGACCGACTCGGCGTAGCGCATGCCATCATCGCCATGCCCTCCTCATCGGCCGGGCAGCGGCGGCGGGCGGCGGAACTCGCGGGAGCCGCCGGCCTCACGGTGCTCACCGTGCCGGCGATGGCCGATGTGCTGTCCGGCAGGGTGTCCGTCTCGCAGGTGCGCAAGGTCGAGCTGGAAGACCTGCTCGGCCGCGATCCGATCCAGCTCGACGACGAGGGCCTGCACCGCCTGCTGACAGGCAGGCGGGTGCTGGTGACGGGCGCCGGCGGCTCGATCGGCGCCGAGCTGTGCCGGCAGATCGCGCGCTATGCGCCGTCGCGCCTGGTGTTCTTCGAGCAGTCCGAGTACGCCCTCTACCGCATCGAACAGGAGTTCGCGGGCGGTTTCAAGGAGGTCAGCATCGCCTGCGTGATCGGCGACGTCAAGGACGAAGCCAGCCTGGCCGCCGCTTTCTTCATGCACCGGCCCGAGGTGGTGTTCCACGCCGCCGCCTACAAGCACGTGCCGCTGATGGAGAACGAGAACGCTTGGGCTGCGCTGCGCAACAACGTGCTCGGCACCTGGTGCGTGGCGCGCGCCGCGAGGACGGCGGGCGTCGGCAAGTTCGTCATGGTGTCTACCGACA
>VGXH01000305.1 GCA_016873405.1 bacterium | reverse complement strand
GGGGACCGCGATCACCGCATTGTCCTCGCCGCGCGCGTCGCGCGCCGCCGCGTAGCCGACCGCGGCCGAGATCGCCGTCGAGGCGTGCCCCACGCCGAAGGTGTCGTGCGCGCTCTCGCTGCGCTTCGGGAAGCCCGAGACGCCGCCCCGGCGGCGGAGCAGTTCGAACCCGGCCAGGCGACCGGTCAGCAGCTTGTGCCCGTAGGCCTGATGCCCCACGTCCCAGACGATCTTGTCGCGAGGGGAGTCGAACACGCGGTGCAGCGCGACGGTCAGCTCGACGACGCCCAGGCTGGCGCCCAGGTGCCCGCCCGTCCGCGACACGCAGGAGATGATCTGCTCGCGCAGTTCGGCGCACAGCTCCGTCAGCTGCTCGCCGCTCAGCCGCTTGAGGTCCTCGGGCCCGCCGATCCCAGGCAGGATGTCTCCCATCGCGCCTTCCTTCTGTGATCCCCGACGGGCCGCCGTCGCCGGCCCCCCGTTGCCTTGCCGGCAGCCTAGCGCGGCGCCGCCGCCGCGGCCACCGCGAACAGGATCCCGAACACGATCCCAGTCACCACGTGCGCCGGATGGTGGCTGACCGGATCGAGGTACCCGGCCACGCGCCGGCGCAGCGGCCCGGCCGCCGGTTCGGTCGAGACGATCGCATGCACCAGTTCCCGCTGGCGCGTGGCCGCGTGCCGCAGCTTGACCGTGTCATGCACCGCGATCACGGCCAGGACCAGGGCCACGGAGGCCTCGCTCGACGTCCAGCCGCGCTGGATCACCATCAGCCCCAGCAGGCAGGCCAGGACCGCCGCCGGCAGGCTCGGCGCCCCGTAGCCTTGCAGCACCGCCTCCGGCGCCGGCCGCCGGGCCACGGCCGAATAGAGCAGGAACTTCGCGGCCTGGCCCGCAACCCCGCAGGCCGCCACCGTCGCCCACGCCGGCCAGCTCTCCATCGCCGCCTCCCGTGCGCCGGCGCCCGGCGTCAGCGGTCCCGCTGCCACATCCGGGCGCCGAGAGCCAGCAGGCGCTCCCGCGCCGGCCCGGCCGGCAACGCGTCCCGCAATCCCTCCAGGCCCGCGCCGCCCTGCCGCGCAGCGCGCCGCCGCGCCGCCTCCAGCCCCTCCAGGCGCACCCAGGTCGCCTTGCCGGCTGCCTGGTCCTTGCCCGCGGTCTTGCCCAGCGCGGCCGCGGTCCCGGTGACGTCCAGCAGGTCGTCCGCGCCCTGGAACGCCAGGCCCAGCTGCAGCCCCGCCGCCTCGACCGCGGCCACCGCCCGCGGCGTGGCCCCGCCCAGGTCGGCGCCCCCGGCCAGCGCCGCCGCCAGCAGGCGCGCCGTCTTGCCGAGGTGGATCCGGCGCACGTCCGCCCCGGTCACGGCGCGGCCCTCCGCCTCCAGGTCCGCTTGCTGTCCGCCGACCATGCCGGCCGGCCCCACCGCCGCCGCCACGCGCGCCACCAGCGCCGCCCCGCGCGCGCCGCCGCCCTCGGCCAGCAGCCCGAAGCCGCGGGCCTGCAGGCCGTCGCCGGCCAGGATCGCCGTCGCCTCGCCGTAGACGACGTGGCAGGTCGGACGCCCCCGTCGCAGCGTGTCGTCGTCCATCGCCGGCAGGTCGTCGTGGATCAGCGAGTACGTGTGGAGCATCTCCAGCCCCGCCGCCGCCCGCAGCGCCCCGTCGCGCCCGACCGGCGGACGCCGGCGCGCCGCCGCGGCGTCATAGGCCCACAGCAGCAGGATCGGGCGCAGGCGCTTGCCTCCGCCCAGCAGGCTGTGGGCCATCGCGTCACCAAGCTGCTTCGGCACGCCCCGCTCCTGGCGCAGGGCGGCCCGCAGGGCCCGCTCCACCAGGCGCTGCTCGCTCCGCAGTTCCCGCTCCAGGGACGCCGCGAGCGGGTCAGGCATGGGAGCCCTCCGCCCGCGCGTAGGCCTCCCAGGTGTTCTCCAGGAGCATGGCGATGGTCATCGGCCCGATCCCGCCCGGCACCGGCGTCAGCGCGCCGGCCCGGCCGCGCACGGCCGCCTCGTCGACGTCCCCGACCAGGCGCTCGCCCGCCGGCCGCGTGGGATCCGCGACGCGGTTGATGCCGACGTCGATCACCACGGCCCCGGGGCCGATGTGCGCGGCGCCGAGAGCGCGCGGCGCGCCCATCGCCGCCACCACCACGTCGCAGGCCGACGTCACGGCCGGCAGGTCGCGCGTCGCCGAATGGCACATCGTCACTGTCGCGTCCCCGAAGGCCCCCTTGAGCGACAGCAGCAGGCTCAGCGGTCGCCCGACGATGACGCTCCGCCCGACCACCGCCACGCGGCGCCCGGCCGTCGGCAGCTCGTAGTGGCGCAGCAGGCGGATGATCCCCTTCGGTGTGCAGGGCACGAAGCGCGGGTGACCGGCCACCAGCCGCCCGAGGTTGGCCGGGTGGAAGCCGTCGACGTCCTTCAGCGGGTCGACGGCCAGCAGCACAGCTTCCTGGTCGATGCCCTTGGGCAGAGGCAGCTGCACGAGGATGCCGTCGATCGCCGGATCGGCGTTCAGCTGCGCCACCAGCGCCAACAGCGCCGCCTGCGTCGTTTCGGCCGGCAGGCGGTGCGTCACGTGGTGGAAGCCCACCTCGTCGCAGCCCTTGGCCTTGTGGCTGACATAAACCGCCGAGGCCGGGTCGTCGCCGGCCAGGATCACCGCCAGTCCCGGTCGACGCCGGGCGGCGGCCACCTTCACCTTGAGTTCCGCGAACACGGCGTCGCGCACCGGCGCGCCCTTGAGCAAACGAGTCTCCACGGCTGCCTCCCTGCTTCGGCCGCGCCCGGCCCGCGCGGCGCCCCGGCCCCGCCCTACCGCGCAACCGCCGTGGCGCGCGTCTCGCGGATCACCATGATCCGGATCTGCCCCGGGTACTCCAGCTCGGCCTCGATGCGGCGGCTGACTTCCTCGGCCAGAAGGGCCGCCTCCGCGTCGGAGACCTTCGCGTGGTTGACCATGACGCGCACCTCGCGTCCGGCCTGGATGGCGTAGGACTTCTCGACGCCGTCGAAGCTCTCGGCGATCCGCTCGAGATGCTCCAGGCGCTCGACGTACGTATCGACGCTCTCTCGTCGGGCCCCCGGCCGCGACGCCGAGACGGCGTCCGCCGCCGCCGTGATGTACGTGTACGGCGAATCCGGCTCGATGTCCTGATGGTGCCCGCCGACCGCGTTGACGACCACCGGGTCCTCGCCGAACTTCTTGCACAGGCGCGCGCCGATCACCGCGTGCGGCCCCTCGAACTCGTGGTCGGCGGCCTTGCCGATGTCGTGCAGGAAGCCGCAGCGCCGCGCCAGCTTCTGGTCCAGCCCCAGCTCGACGGCGATCACGCCGGCCACCGCGGCGACCTCCGCCGAGTGCTTCAGCAGGTTCTGGCCATAGCTGGTGCGATAGTGCAGGCGACCGACGTACGGGTACAGCTCCGGGTTGACTCCCTTGAGGCCGGCCTCCAGGCACGCCTGCTCGCCCAGCTCGCGGATGCGCTCGCGGAGCTCCTCGCCCGTCTTCTGCACGACCTCCTCGATGCGCGCCGGATGGATGCGCCCGTCGCGCACGAGCAGTTCCAGCGCCAGCCGCGCCACTTCGCGCCGCCA
>VGXH01000304.1 GCA_016873405.1 bacterium | reverse complement strand
GAAGCTGCTGACGCTCGCTTCGATCATCGAAGCCGAGACCAGCCGACCGGACGAGCGCGCCCGCGTGGGCGCCGTCTACCTGAACCGCCTGCGCCTGGGCATGAACCTGGCGGCCGACCCGACCGTGGCTTTCGCGACGCAGAAGAAAGGGCAGCGTCTGCTGTATCGCGACCTCGAGGTCGACTCGGCCTGGAACACCTATCGCCGACGCGGTCTGCCGCCGGGGCCGATCGGCAGCCCGGGCATGGCCTCGCTGCGCGCGGCCGCCCGGCCGGATCCCGCCTGCCGCGAACTGTACTTCGTGGCCGACGGCGAAGGCGGCCACGTGTTCTCCCACACGGCGCAGGAGCACGAAGCGGCGGTCAGGCGATATCGCCTGCTCCGCGGCTCCGCACCGGAGGGGAATCCGGCGCGCCGCGCGACCCGCTGACGCGGGCGCGCGGCGGCAGCCGCGTTGACGGCCACCAGGCCCGGGCGCTATCTTGCGCGCCGGCGGCCGGCGCCGGCGCCGGCGCCGGTGGCCGCCGCCGGCCATGTGCGCCGACAGACGCCGCCGCCTTGCGAAAGGACTGCCGATGGTCACGCTGCGCAGATTCTGGCTGCTGTGGACGGCACTGGGCGCGATCGCCCTGGGCTTCGTGCTGCTGGCGGCCGGGAGCCTCTCGGTCGCGCCGCTGCTCCTGGTGGGCGGCTATTGCGTGCTGCTGCCCCTGTTCCTGTGGCGTTCGTTCCGCCGCAACGTCAGCCGCTAGCGGCTCTCCGGACGCCGATCCCGCCCGGGTGGGCGAATAGTTCAGCTGGTCAGAACGCCTGCCTTACACGCAGGAAGTCACAGGTTCGAATCCTGTTTCGCCCACCACCCGCGTCCGGAGCCGGATCCGTGTCGATATCTTGATATTTGGCAAATGATTAGACGCGCATTGGGGGTCCCACCGCCGGCGCTGCCGGGCGTCGGGCGCGGTTTTCCCCTGTTTCGTCAATTTTCCATAGTAGAGCAGAAAATATTCGCTTGCGCGCCCGCCTGCTCCGTGGTACTCTCATGGCGTCAAGTGATGGGCACGTGAGTGGGAAGGAGAGTTCAACGCAGTTGTCAATGAGTGCGCCTGGGCTAGCCACCCTCGCAGGATCATGCCTTATTTGGAGGTGTCCTAATGGTTCTTAGGAAACTCACGGGAGTCTTCTCGATCGCTCTGGTCCTCGCCGCGGCCTCGGCCATGGCGGGCGTTCCGGATCTGCAGCTCTCGACGGCCACCACTGCCGCCGCTCCGGGTGTGACCCCGGTCCTGTACAACCTGCCGAACGGTCTGGGTGCGACCTTTGCCCAGGCGCGCTCGACCGGTGGTGTCGTGGACGCGACGATCACCCTGACGGTCCTTGATGGCGGCGGCGTTCCCGTCGCGAACTTCTCGGCCGCCGACATGTGGCTCGAGAAGGAAGTCGTCGCCGGCACCGGCAACTTCGTTGCCTGCGCGGGCGGCACGACGGCTGATCTGAACACCAACGCGTCCGGCGTCACGACCTGGGCCGCTCCGCTGCGCGCGGGCGGCTGGTCGACGTCCCGGACGATCGTCGTCATCAACGGTGCTGCTCTGACCAGCAACGCCGGCCTGGTGCTGCGCCACAACAGCGCGGACATCAACGGTGACGGCGTCGCCAACCTGTCGGACATTCCGCTGTTCGCGGCCGACTTCCAGAACGTCAGCGAGCCGTTCCGGTCGGATCTCCAGTTCGACGGCGATGTCAACCTGAGTGACATCCCTCGCCTGGCCTCCGGCGTCGGCGCTGCTTGCCCGTAAGATCGGATTGCAACGGAACCGCTGGCCGGTTCGGTGGAGAGCATGACTGGACCGATGGCCCTGCTGATGCAGGCGGCAGGGCCGTGCGTTGAGATCGCCCTGATCCTTGATGCTCAGCGGTCTGCAAGACACAACTCCTGCGGTGTGAGGAGACAACCACAATGAAGAAGTTGGTAGCTCTGCTGCTCGACAGCATGATGGCGACGGTTGCGTTTGCCGGTCTCGATCCGGATTTCGACTCGTTCGGGATCTACGTCGATCCTGCCGGCATGGCTAACTGCGGACCTGCTGGGCCGTTCCAGGCGACGCCGGTTTACCTGCTGCTGATGAACCCCCGTTCGGCGACGAACGGCTTCGAGTGCGTGGTGACGGCTGCTGGCGTCAGCGCCTTCAACATGACCACGGCCCTGGGTGGCGCGGGTCCGATCGATGTCGATGGCCGGCGTGGTGCGAACCTGAACGGTTTCGCGGTCGGTTGCGCGAGCAACTACGTGCCCGCGAACGGCGCGATCGTGCTGGCGACCATGACCTACATGCTCATGGCGCCGGGCGAACTGGCGTTCTACATCGGCCAGGCCCAGATCCCCTCGATGCCCGGCGGACTGCCGGTCGTGACGGGTGACGGTGTCCTGCGCCGGTGCGGTGTGGCCTCCGGCAACGTCAACCTGCCCGTGGGCGGCTTCAACCTGGGTGGCGCCTGCCCGATCAGCGAGGAAGTCAGTTCGTTCGGCGAAGTCAAGAGCCTGTTCCGTTAGGACTGGTTCGCGCGGCGGCTTCGGCTGCCGGGAGCGCCCGGCCGGGAAACCGGCCGGGCGTTTTTTCAGCCTTGGGAAAGACTCGCCCGGTCCTGGCACTATCTGCCGTCTCCGTTGCCGGGGGATTCCGGCAACGCTTGACAGAGGCAGCGGATGCGCGGATATTCAGGCGGTGCCGCCGGCCCCCAGGAGGGGGCGGCGCGCGCCCCGGCGACGGGCTCCGGATGCCAGACAAGGATGCGCAAAACTCCCCTTGTCGCCCCGGAATCGGCTTGGTATGTTGCGCCGGTGCGAGTTCGCCCGGGCCTGGCCTGCGGCCCTTGACAGGGTGCGGTCTTGACCGGCACGTGTCCTGACCGGCACGTAACGTGCTTTGCGGAACCGCTTCGTGGGCGCGAACCCCGCGCCCCATCAGGGCCCTGCAGAGTTGGGTGCGATTTCCGAGAAAGGGGAATCCGAACATGAAGAAACTGCTCTTTGCTGTGTGCGCGCTCGCGGCGATCTCGGTGCTGGCCCCGGACGCCGGCTACGCCCAGTCGTGGGAGAACCGGATCGGCATGTACACGTCCGAAACCGCGGCGGCGGCTCATGTGCCGTCCGCTGCGGCCATGTCGACCCACTCGATCTACTTCGTGGTGAGCAACCCCGAGTTCACCGATGGGTCCCCGTTCCCCAACATCGACGCGTTCGAGTTCATGGTGGTGGCCGACCCCGCCAGCGGCTGGTTCAAGCTCAGCGAGACCAAGCCCGCCGGGACCATCGACGTGGGCGTGGTCAACACCGCGGCCGGCACCTACGAGTACATCGCCGGCTGGCCCGCGCCGTTGCCGGTGGTCGGCGGCATGGTCAAGGTGATGGACTGGAGCATCATGATCACGAACACGAATCCGCTGTACTTCCGCCTGCAGCCGATCGCCAGCACGACGCCCAGCGTGCCGGGCAAGCTGGCCGTCAACCACACCGCGGTCGGTGGCGCCAACCTCGTCGGCTGCATGCCCTCGAGCCCCGGCTTCAGCGACCCCGTGTTCGCGATCAACGGGACGACCGTTTT
>VGXH01000303.1 GCA_016873405.1 bacterium | reverse complement strand
GCAGCGCCGAAGGCGCGAGGACAGTCCCCGGGAGTCCTGTTCCAGCAACCACGCGCTACAGCGCCAGCCAGCCGTCCCCGTAGATGCGTCTGGGAAACAGGCGCGGGGCCAGTCCATAGAGGAACTGCCGCTGCTTCAAGGCCTGGTGGCTGGCCTCGTGCTGCCCGCAGACCGTGCGCAGGTACGCCTCCAGCGTGTAGATCTGGATCTCCACCGGAAAGCGGTAGGGGCGGTCGGCGCCCTCCGGCTGCACCAGGATGTCGATGTCGCCCTTGAAGACCTTGTAGGCGCGGCTGCTCCAGGTGTTCAGCTCGGCGCCCTCGAGCTCGAGGCTGGACAGCGTGTCGGTCACGTTGCGCCAGCCGAACGGTGTTCCCAGGCAGGAGTCCAGCAGCACCAGCAGGTCGCCCAGCGCCTCGTTGTCGGCCACGATGAACATGGCGCCGATGATGTCGCCCAGCTCGGCCGGGTTGTTGATGCCCTTGCGGATCATCTTCGACAGCACCGGCCCGCTGGTCTCCTGCCGCAGCTCCGCCCAGCGCTGGCGCTCGACCACGCGGTGGGAGCCGTCGTCCACCAGCTCGAAGCTGACCGGCGCCACCGAGCGCTTGAACCGGCAGTTGTAGTAGAGGATGTCCAGGGCCAGCGAGCGGCCGTCCTGCGCCTTCTCGACGAAGGTCGAGCGGAAGTTCCAGCGCATGTCGCCCGGCGCGGGCCGCGAGGTGTACTCGATGCGCGCGCCGTCGGGGCCCAGCCGGTAGCCCACGGTCAGGTCGTGGATCTGCCTGGTGTGGCTCCACAGGCCCTCGTTGAGGATGTCCTCGAACAGGCTCTTGTGCAGGTGGCCGTCCTGGATGTTGCGGGACTGCTCGACCTGCAGCAGAAGCTGCGCCAGGCACAGCTTGCGGCGGGCCTCGAAGCGGACGCGCTCGCCGGCGCCGTGGATGGAGATGCCCAGCAGGTCGCGCAGGTCGTCGCACTGGGTGACCGGCTCCAGCGGCGCCACCGCCAGGCGCGACTCCGGCGGCAGCAGGTCGATCGTGGCCGCCAGGTAGACGTCGGCCTCGTGCAGGAAGCCGGCCGTGGCGGCGCGCAGCTCGGGGAAGGTCAGGCAGACCCCGCCGTCCAGGTTGGCGGGGCAGAAGAAGCGGGACATCTCCTGCGCGTACGCCTGGTCGCTGCGCAGGATGCGCCGGAACGTCAGCCGCGTCAGCTGGCCCAGGCGCGAGCCGCGCGGCGGGAAGCGCGGGTCCAGCAGGGGGTGGGCACCGTGGTCCACGGCCCACGGGTCGTTCCCGCGCCCGGCGGCGCCGACGGCCAGGCCGTCGGTCACGCGCCGGTGCGGATGCCCGTTGCGCGCGTTCAGGCCATCTCCAGCACGCGCCGCAGGTCGGCCTCGAGGTCCTCGTACGTCTCGCAGCCCACGGCCACGCGCACCAGGTCGTCGCTGATGCCCGAGGCCAAGCGGTCGGCCGGGGGCACGCCCGCGTGCGTCATGCTGGCGGGGTGCTCGATCAAGGTCTCGACGCCGCCCAGGCTGACCGCGAGGGTGGCCACCTCGACGTTGTTGATCACCGTCTTGCCGGCCTCCAGGCCGCCCTTGACGCCGAAGCTGAGCACGGCGCCGCCGCCGCGCATCTGCCGCCGGCCCAGCTCGTGCTGGGGGTGGCTCTCCAGCCCGGGGTAGCGCACCCAGGCCACCTTCGGGTGCTTCTCCAGGAAGGCGGCCAGCTTCATCGCGTTGGCCTGGGCGCGCTCCATGCGCAGGCCGAGGGTCTTGACGCCGCGCAGCACCAGCCAGGCCTGGTGCGGGTCCATGGTGCCGCCGAAGTTGGTGTGCACCTTGCGCAGCCGCGCCAGCACCTCGGGCTCTTTCGCGACCGCGATGCCCGCCACCACGTCGGTGTGCCCGTTGATGAACTTGGTCATGCTGTGCAGCACGATGTCCGCGCCCTGCTGCAGCGGGTTCTGCAGGTACGGCGAGGCGAACGTGTTGTCGACCACGACCAGCGCGCCGCCCTTGTGGGCGATCGCCGCGCAGGTCTCCAGGTCCGTCAGCTTCAGCGTGGGATTGGCCGGCGTCTCCAGATAGACGAGTTTCGTGTCCGGGCGCATCGCCCTGGCCACGTTCTGCGGATCGGCGCTGTCGACGAACGACGCCGCGACGCCGAAGCGGCTGTACTCGTTCTCCAGGATCGTGCGGCTGGGGCCGTAGAGCGCGTCGGTGGCCACGATGTGCGTGCCCTGGCCCAGGAACGCCAGGTACACCATGTTGACCGCGGCCATGCCGCTGGCCGCGGCCAGAGCGCCGCAGCCGCCCTCCAGTTCGGCGATGTTCGCCTCCAGCGCCTCGGTCGTCGGGTTGCCCAGGCGCGTGTACTTGTAGCCGGGCTCGCCCCGGAAGCAGGCGGCGCCGTGGTCGGCGTCCCGGAAGGCGAAGGTCGAGGTCTGGTAGATGGGCGTCGAGACGGCGCCGGTGGCCGGGTCCGCGTGCTGCCCCGCGTGGATGATGCGGGTCATCAGGCCCCGCTTGCCCATGTCCTTCATCGCTGGCCCTTCGTTGAGGAGCGCCGGCTCGCGGCCGTCGCTTCCGTGCCTCGGTTGTCGGCCGCGGGCCGCCGGGCCCGGGTCGTCGTCGTGTCGCGCCTGCCCAATATCGCCCGCGGCGCGGGCCAAATCCACCTCAGCGGCTCGCGGCGCCGCCCAGGATCTCCTGCAGCTGCGCCATGTGGCGGCCACGATCGGCATGGTTCTCGGCCCAGCGGCGGGCGGCCGTACGCGCCTCCGCCGGCAAGGCGCGCGCGCGCAGCAGGCCGGGGGGGATCGCCGGCGGGTCGCCCGGCGGCACGATCACGCCCGTGACGCCGTCCTGCACCAGCTCGGGGATGCCGCCCAGGTTGGAGCCGACCACCGGCACGCCGGCGGCCAGCGATTCCAGCGCGGCCATGGGTCCGTTCTCGTACCACACCGACGGCAGCACGCTGAAGCGCGCGCGCGCCAGCGCCTGCCGCAGCGCCGGGCCGTCCAGCGGCCCCAGGATGCGCGCGGTCTTCAGGTCCAGCTGCGCAGCCCTCGCGCGCAGGTTGCCGTCGCAGGGCCCGCTGCCGGCGATCAGCAGCTCCAGCGGCGGCTCGGCGATGGCGCCGTCCCGGTGGCCCTGCTCCCACAACTGCTGCGCCTCCAGCAGGTGGCGCAGGCCCTTCTCCGGCGAGATGCGCCCGAAGTAGAGATAGGCGTCGCGCGCCGGGGCGGCCGGCAGCGACTCGGGCCGCCAGGCCTGCAGGTCCACGAAGTTCGGCAGGTGGCGCAGCTTCGCGCGGGGGAAACCCCACTGCGCGTACTTCTCGAGGTAGAAGCGGCTCGGGCAGAGGAAGACGTCGACGTTGTCCTCGTACAGCCGTCGCCGGCGCTGGTGCGCCGTCTCGACCGCGGCCAGCAGCGAGGCGCCGCGCGACTCCTTCACGCAGCGCCCGAGCACGGCCTGGTGGAAGCGCCCGCCGTGGCAGCGTTCGCAGACCTGGCCGTCCCGCAGCATGTGGATGGCCGGGCACAGGAGGCGCAGGTCGTGCAGCGTCATCACCACCGGCACGCGGTGGCGGCGCAGCACCGGCAGGATCGACGGGCTTCT
>VGXH01000302.1 GCA_016873405.1 bacterium | reverse complement strand
CCCCGTCGTCAACAACGCCAGCGCGATCAGCCTGACCGGGCTGCTCGAGACGCCGATGAAGATGTACGACCGCATGTTCGACATCAACGCGCGGGGCAGCTTCCTGGTCACGCAGTGCGCCATGCCGCACCTGCTGAAGGCGCCGAACCCGCACGTGCTGAACATCTCGCCGCCCCTGACCATGCACCCGCGCTGGTTCGCCGGGCACGCGGCCTACACGCTGGCCAAAAGTACGCGATGAGCGCCTGGGTGCTGGGGATGACCGAGGAGTTCCGCGCGCAGGGGGTGGCCTTCAACGCCCTGTGGCCGCGCACGGCCATCGACACCGCGGCGGTGCGCAACCTGCTGGGCGGCGAGAGGATGGCCAACGCCAGCCGCCGGCCCGAAATCATGGCCGACGCCGCCTGGTTCGTGCTGACCAGGGGCAGCCGCGAGTGCACCGGCCATTTCTATACAGACGAACAGGTCCTGGCCGAAGAAGGGCAGACGAACCTGGACCGCTACGCCGTCCAGCCCGGCACGCCCCTGTTCGACGACTTCTTTCTGGACTGAACGCAAACGGAGCGCCCGCGATGACCAAGACCAAGATCATCTGCACGATCGGCCCGGCCAGCCGCAGCCCCGAGGTTCTCGAGAAGCTGGTCGAGGCGGGCATGAACGTCGCCCGCCTGAACTTCTCGCACGGGACGCTGGAACAGCACGCGCAGACCATCAGGGACATCCGCGCCGTGGCGGCCAAGCTGAATCGGCACGTGGCCTTTTCCTGCAGGACCTGTCGGGGCCCAAGATCCGCACCGGGCCGCTGGCCGCCGGCTCCGTCACGCTGCGGAACGGGCAGCCGTTCACGCTGACCAGCCGCGACGTGCCCGGCGACGAACACGAGGTGGGCCTGACCTACGCCGACCTGCCGGCCAACGTGCGGACGGGCGACATCCTGCTGCTGGCCGATGGGCTGCTGGAGCTGGAAGTGGAGTCGGCCGGCGACCGCGACATCCGTTGCCGGGTCATCGCCGGGGGGCCGCTGGGCTCGAACAAGGGCATCAACCTGCCGCACCGCAGCATCAACGCGCCCATCCTGACCGAGAAGGACAAGCGCGACCTTGAGTTCGGCCTGGCGCAGGACGTGGACTTCATCGCGCTCAGCTTCGTGCGCACCCCATCGCCGAGGGCGGCTACGACGTGCCGCTGATCGCCAAGATCGAGAAGTTCGAGGCCCTGGCGAACATCGACGAAATCATCAGGGCGGCCGACGGCATCATGGTGGCGCGCGGAGATCTGGGCGTCGAGATCCCGCTGGAGACGGTGCCGCGCGCGCAGAAGATGCTCATCGCCAGGACCAATGCCGCCGCCAAGCCGGTGATCACCGCCACGCAGATGCTGCGTTCGATGGTCGAGCACCCGCGCCCCACGCGCGCCGAGGTGACCGACGTGGCCAACGCCATCCTCGACGGCACCGACGCGATCATGCTGTCGGAGGAGACGGCGGCCGGCGCCTACCCCGTGCAGGCCGTCAGGGTGATGGCGAAGATCGCGGCCGACGTCGAGCCGCTGTTCGACCACGCGGGCTGGAACGCGAGGCTGAAGGACGCGACCCGGCTGAGCTTCGAGGCCGCCGTCGCGCACGCGGCCGTCGAAATGGCCACCGACATCGGCGCCGCCGCGATCCTGACCTGCACCACCGGCGGCAGCACCACGCGGCTGGTGGCCCGCTACCGCCCGCGGCAACCGCTGCTGGCGATGACGCCGCACTCGCGGACCGCCGTGCGCATGGCGCTGACCTTCGGCGCGGTGCCGGTGCTGATGCCGGAGACCGACAGCGCCGAGGACCTCGAGCGACGCGCCGTGGGCGCCGCGCTGCAGAACGGCTACGTCGAACCCGGCCAGTCGGTGGTCATCACCGCCGGGTTGCCGTTCAACGTGTCGGGAACGACGAACATCATCAAGGTGGCCACGGCCGAGTGGGACTAGCCCGGATTATTCACGAAAATCGACGTGAAATGGAGACGGAAGAGCCACTTCGTGTTAGAAATGCTGTAGCTGAAGCAGCGCCCCCAACACAAAGGACTCTTCCGTGGAAGCGAACGTTACCAGACAGGGTGTTCTGTTTCAAGATCTGTTTGACCGCCCCCTGACGGCGTGCTTTGACCTGCCCGATGCCTCGAGCGATGGCGGTGCGGTTCTTCTGCGGGCCGCCGACAAGCGGCTCGGCTTGCTGTCCTCGCTCTCGGGCCTCCTGGTGGACCGGCGGCAGCCCGGCAAGATTCGCCATGATCTGCATGGGCTGATCAGCCAACGCGTTCACGGCCTGGCCTGCGGCTATCCGGACGGCAACGACGCCGCGCGATTGAAGGCTGATCCCGTTCATCGGATGTTGGTCGGCCTGTCGCCTTGCGGCCAGGACATGCTGGCTTCGCAGGCGACGCTGTCGCGCTTCGAGAACGGCTTCTCAGCGACGGATCTATACAAGATGGGCGTGGTTCTTTGCGAGCGGGTTATCGCCCGTCACCGGAAGCGCCTCGGTCGCCGCTGCCGCCGCATCAACGTGGATCTCGACGTGACCGACGATGCGACCCACGGCGCGCAGCAGTTGAGCTTCTTCAACGGCTTCTATGACAGCCACTGCTATCTGCCGTTGCTGGGGTTCCTCAGCTTCGACAAGGAGCCCGAGCAATATCTCTGCGCGGCGATACTGCGGTCGGGCAATGCGCCGACGAAGCGAGGCGTGCTCGGGCTTCTGCGCCGCCTGCTGCCGCGGTTGCGGACGGCGTTCCCTCAGGCGCGCATCCTGGTGCGGCTCGACGGCGGCTTTGCCTGTCCCGAGCTCTTCGACCTTTTGGACGCACAGAAGCGCGTTGACTACGTCGTCGGCATGGCGAAGAACAAGCGCCTTGTTAGCCTTTGTCGCGGAGTTCTGCGTTCGGTCCGTGCGCAGGCACGTCGGGAGGGTGCGACCCGGAAGCGGTACGGCGATGGCCTCTACCAGGCTGGCCGGTGGTCGGCGCAGCGCCGCGTCGTATGGAAGGCCGAGGTCGTGCATCTTGAAGATCGCAAGCCCAAGGACAACCCGCGGTTCCTGGTCACCAACCTGCGCGGATCGCCACGCCACGTCTACGAGAAGATCTACTGCCAGCGCGGCGAGGTCGAGAACCGGATCAAGGAGTTGAAGTACGGCCTGGCCATCGACCGGACAAGCTGCACGCGGTTCTTCGCGAATCAGTTGCGGGTCCTGTTGACGGCGACGGCATACGTGCTTCTGCAGGAGGTCCGCTTGGCCGCAGCCGGCACCGCACTCGCACGAGCGCAAGTGTCCACGATGCGCGAGCGCCTGCTGAAGATCGGCGTGTTGGTCAGCTCGTCGGTCCGCCGTCTTCTGTTCCGGATGCCCGAGACCTTCGCCTACCGCGACGAATGGTGCCTCATTGCGCGAAAGCTCGGCGCGCGTCCGGGGTAGCTTCCCATCACGAGAGCATCGCCATGCTCGCGTCAGGCTCCGAACATGTGAGTCGGCGGCGAAGTCTGCGCCGTAGAACCCATCAAGGCGCGCTCAAGGCCAGCGGTCGTGCACTGCAGCCGATCAGGTCGCGAGAAAGCTCATAGCAGAGCGAGACACGTGGCGCTCATAGGTTTG
>VGXH01000301.1 GCA_016873405.1 bacterium | reverse complement strand
GGGCCGCGCGGTGGGGCGCCTCGGGCCTGCTGGTCAGCGGCGCGCCGTTCGCGCAGCAGGGCGTGGCGGCCGCGGCCGGGGCCGGCGGCGAGATCATGGCGGCCTGGGAGGACCAGCGCCTGGCCGCCGACATCTACGCGCAGCGCGTGGACCGCTCGGGCTGGCTCGGGGATCCGGCGCCGGACGTCGTCTCGGCGGTCGATCGCCCGGCCGACCAGGGCGGCGTGGTCCGCCTGACCTGGGACGCGAGCTGGCTGGACGCCTGGGGGCAGCCCGGCCTGGACGTCTACCATGTTCTCAGTCGACGGCCCGGCGCGAAGGCGCGGGGAGCGGGGCCCGAATCGCTGCGCGCCTGGCTGCTGGACGGCTGGACCGCGGTGGCGCAGGTGTCGCCGCTGCAACTGGCCTCCTACGCCGCCGACGCGCCGACCTACGGCGTCCGCACGGCGCACGAACAGGCGTGGACGGAGTACCTGGTCGTCGCCGAGGCGAACGGGTTCCTGCTGGCCTCCGGCGTCATCGCGGGCTACTCCCTGGACAACCTGGCGCCGGGCGCGCCGCTGAGCCTGGTGGCGGTCTCCGACAACTTCGACGTGCTGCTGGTCTGGACGCCGTCGGGGCAGAACGACGAGGACCTGTCCCACTACAAGCTCTACCGCAGCGCGGACCCCGGCTTCGTGCCCGGGCCGTCCACGCTGCTGGAAGAGGTGGCGGCGACCAACTACGCCGAGGTGCGCGTGCCGCAGGGCCTGTGGTACTTCCGCGTCACCGCCGTGGACATCCACGGCAACGAGGGGCCGCCGAGCAACGTGGCCGACATGCTCAGCCTCGTGGCGGTCGACGATCACCCCGCCGCGACGGTCCCGCTGGTGGCCGAGGCCGTGCCCAATCCGTTCAACCCGGCGACGGAGATCCGCTGCGAACTGCCACGCGAGGCCCTCGCGCGGCTGACGATCTACGACCTGGGCGGGCGCGCGGTGCGGCGGCTGCTGGACGGAAGCCGCGGCGCCGGTCCGTTCTCGGTCCGCTGGGACGGCTGCGACGACGCCGGGCGCGCGCTGCCGAGCGGCGTCTACTTCGCCCGCCTGGTCGCCGACGGCCGGGTGTCGGTCGGCAAGCTCGTGCTGGCGCGCTGAGGGAAGGCGGGGCGATGGCGCCGAGCTACGAGGACATCCTGGCGGCGGCCGACCGCATCGCCCCTTATGTCCACCGCACGCCCGTCGCGACGTGCTCGGCGCTGGACGACCTGTGCGGGGCGCGGCTGTTCCTGAAGTGCGAGAACCTCCAGAAGGTGGGGGCGTTCAAGGCGCGCGGCGCCACGAACGCCGTGCTGCTGCTGGACGACGCCCAGGCGGCGCGCGGCGTGGCCACCCATTCCTCCGGCAACCACGCGCAGGCCCTGGCGCTGGCCGCGCGCCGGCGCGGCATCCCCGCCTGGATCGTGATGCCGACCACGGCGCCGGCCGTCAAGCGCGCCGCCGTCGCCGGCTACGGGGCGCAGATCGTGCCCTGCGAGCCGACCCTGGCCGCCCGCGAAGCGGCGCTGCGCGAGGTCGTCGCGCGCACCGGCGCGGTGTTCGTGCCGCCCTACGACGACGAGCGCATCATCGCCGGGCAGGGCACCGCGGCGCTGGAACTGGCCGCCGACGTGCCGGACCTGGATTGGGTGCTCTGTCCGGTGGGCGGCGGCGGCCTGCTGGCGGGCACGGCGGTGGCGCTGGCCGGCTGCGCGCCGGCGACGCGGGTCGCCGGCTGCGAGCCCGCGGGGGCCGACGACACGGCGCGCTCGCTGGCCGCCGGACGCCGCCTGCCGGCGGTGGACCCGCGCTCGGTGTGCGACGGCCTGCTGACCTCGGTCGGCGAGCGCAACTTCCCGCTCATCGCCCGGCACGTGGCCGCCGTCTGGACGGTCCCCGACGAGGCGGTGGTCGCCGCGATGCGGCTGCTGCTGGAGCGCGCCAAGCTGGTGGTCGAGCCCTCGGGCGCCATCGGGCTGGCGGCGGCCCTGGAGCGGCGCGGCGACTTGGCGGGCGCCCGCGTGGGCGTCATCCTGTCGGGCGGCAACGTCGATCTCGACCGCCTGCCCTGGGCGGCCGGCGGGAGCGCCGGCCCGTGAGCGCGCGGCCGTGAACGAACAGGCGCGCCGGCTGGTCGAGGCCCTGGGCCTGGCGCCGCACCCGGAGGGCGGCTGGTACCGCGAGACCTGGCGCTCGGCGGTGAGCGTGCCGGGCCCGGACGGGTCGCCGCGGGCCGCGGGCACGTCGATCTACTACCTGCTGGCCGCCGGCGCCGCCAGCCGCTTGCACCGCCTGGCCGCCGACGAGGTCTGGCACCACCACCAGGGCGATCCGGTCGACCTGCACCTGTTCGCGGCGACAGGCCACCGCCGCCTGCGGCTGGGCGATGGCCGGTCAGAAGCGCCGGCCTGGCAGGCCGTCGTGCCGGCGGGGACGGACTTCGGGGCCGAGGTCGCCGCGCCCGGCGGCTGGGCGCTCCTGGGCTGCACGCTGGCGCCCGGATTCTCCCCTGCGGACTTCGCGTGGTCGGATGTGGCGGCGCTGTCCCGGCGGCACCCGGCCGCGGCGGACGTGCTGGCGCGGCTGCGCTGAGGACGCCGGGCGGGGCGGCCGCGATTCGCGCTTTACGCGGGACGGCGGCGGCGGCATCATCGCGGGCTTCCGCGGCCCGGGCGTCCGGGCCGCCGGCCAGGGAGGGCCCATGCCTCACGAAATGACCGTGCGCGTGCGCGGCTACCACTGCGATTTCTACGGACACCTGAACAATGCGCGCTACCTGGAGCTGCTCGAGGAGGCCCGCTGGCAGTGGGCGGAGTCGGTGATGGACCTGCCCGCCTGGCAGGCGGCCGGCTTCGGCTTCGTCGTCGCCGGCATCGACACCCGCACCGGTCGCGCGCTGCCGCTGGCGGGGCGCGCCGACGAACCCTTCACCGCCTGGCGCCGCGAGCGAGCTGGCCCGGTCGCAGGCTGAGCGGGCGACGCCAGTCGGCGCCGCCAGGAGTCCCCGATGCCGTCCCCACCCCTGGACCTGGCCGAGATCACGGTACGCCTGGGCCTGGCCGCCCTGCTGGGCGGCCTGGTCGGCCTCGAGCGCGACATCCACGGGCGAGCCGCCGGCCTGCGCACTCACCTGCTGGTCAGCCTGGGCTCCGCCGTGTTCATGGTGCTGTCGATCCTGGTCGCGCGCTCGGGCCAGGGCGGCGCCTTCGTCTCGGATCCGGGGCGCATCGCGGCGCAGGTCATCGCCGGCATCGGCTTCCTGGGCGCCGGTGTGATCATCAAGGAGCGCGCGACGGTGCGCGGCCTGACCACGTCGGCCTGTCTGTGGCTGGTGGCCGGCGTCGGCATGGCCGCCGGCGCGGGCTATCCCGCGATCGCCGCCGTGACCACGGGCTTCGCGCTGGTCGGACTGGTCGCGCTGAAGGCCTTCGAGCGCCTCTATCCCAAGGACTACTACCGCACGCTCGAGATCACGACGGATCTGGGCACAAGCGCCTCGGACATCATCACGCTGCTGAAGGCCCAGAAGGTGACGATCCTGTCCTGCGCCATCAGGCGCGACTACGTCGCGCGGACGGTGCGGATCACGCTGGGGTTGCGGCTCTTCCACCGGGGC
>VGXH01000300.1 GCA_016873405.1 bacterium | reverse complement strand
TTTTGTCGGCCGGTACATCACCCCGAAGGAAGGCGTCAGGTTGATCTTGCTGCGCCCTTCGATCTCGGTCTCGATGGCGTTGGTGCCGAACTGCGGCTCGGGCGAGAACTTCTTCAGCGTGAGGTGCTGGCTGGCGATGTCCACGCCGACCGCCACGGCCAGCCCCTCGGCCGCCAGGTAGCTGACCGCGGGGGTCACGTAGACCGTTTCGATGGCCACGTCGTGGCTGATGCGGCGGCCCACCCAGTCGGCGCCATCCTTCCACTCGACGCCCAGGCCGAACGGCGCGTAGAGGCCGACGCCCCAGGCCAGCTTCTCGGCCGTGCTGTTGGTGTAGGCGGCGCCCGGCACCAGGTAGACGCGGTCGGCGGACTCGCCGGTCTGCAGCCTGTCGCCCTGCGCCAGGTGCCCGGCGAACTTGAACTGCGGCGCCACGCCGATGAAGTTGAGGTCCAGGCCCCGGCCGTTCTGGAAGGACAGGCCCGCCGCGTTGTAGAACAGCGCGGACCCGTCGTCGGCGGTCGCCGTGAAGGCGCAGCCGAGGGCCGTCGCCCGCGAGCCCGCCTCGTAGATGCTGAACCCGGCTGCCAGGGCCGGTCCGGCGGACGCCAGCAGCGCCGCGGCGGCCAGCAGTCCCGAGAACCGGTTCAGCGTCAGGATCCTCTTGCGCATGACGTCTCCTTGTGCGAGGGAGCGGGGGACGACCGGCGTGGCTCGCGGGAGATCGCCCTGCCGACAGGACCGGCAGGGGGCGAACCGGCGCGCCGGGCCGCTTGGACGTGACCGCGGCGGACCGTACCATAGGGGTCCGGCGGGGGCAAAGCGGTTTTCAACTCGTGTGTTCCGGGCTGGCCGCGGGCGCCGTCCGGCGCGGTGGCGGGCGGCGCGGCGGAAACGGAGAACGGGTGAGCGTGATCGTCGATGACGGCCGCACGCTGGCGGCGATCGGCGGCGGGTCCGGACGGACGGCCGGCGCCGCGCTGCGCGCCCTGACCGCGGAGCCGGACTCGGCGGCGGACCGCCTGGTCGCCGCGCTGTGGCGCGCGGGTCGGCTGCCGGGCGCCGCGCTGCGCGTGGCCGACGGCGCCGGCGGGCCTCTCGAGGCGGCGGCCTGGAGCCGGGTCGTGGTCACCGCGGACGCCGGCCTGTCCCCGTACGCCGCGCTGCGCGACGTGACGGCCGCCGGTTCGGAACTGCCCGGTCCGGTCGCCTGCCTGACGCTGGGCGGAGGCGCGCTGCGCGGTCAGCACGGACGCCGCTGGGAGGCAGCCCGCGGCAACCTGCACCTGAGCGTGGCCGTGCCGTGCGACCTGGACGCGGCGTCGTGCGCGCCCTCGCTGCCCATGCTGGCGGCGGTCGCCCTCTGCGAAGCGGTCGAGGACCTGCTCGGGCCCGAGCGGGCGCGCGCGGCGGGGTTGGGGCTCAAGTGGGTCAACGACGTCCTGCTGGGCGGCGGCAAGGTCGGCGGCGTGCTGACGTGCGTGCGCGCGCGGGGGCCACGGCTCGAGGCGTACTTCGCCGGCGTGGCCCTGAACCTGGCCCACGCGCCAGCGCTGCCCGACGACCCGCTCTCCCTGCCCGCCGTGGCGTTGACGCGGACCGGCGCCGAGGTCGCATTGGCGAGCGCGGCGGCGACGGTGCTCGCCAGGCTGCGCGGCCGTCTCGCCGAGGTCGCGACCCGGGGGGTCGCCGGCCTGGTCGAGGCCTACCGGGCCCGGTCGCTGGTCCTGGGCCGCGAGGTCGAGATCTGGCCGGCCGGCGCGCGCGAGGCCCTGGCCGGCGGCCCCGCCGCATCGCTCCCGCCGCCGGAACGCCGCGGGCTCGTGACGGCGATCCTGCCGGACCTGTCCCTGCGCCTGGCGGGTCAGGCGCAGCCCGTGACCGACGGTTGCCTGCGCCTGGCCGGCGCGCCGTCCGGCCGGGGTCCGGCCGGCGCCGACGATCCTCGTTCCGGACCTCCGCGGTAAAGCCGGGCGCCGGCCCGCCGATCCCGGCGGCGAACGAACACGGACCGCGGGCCCGGCGCCCCGGTCCGCGGCATGCATCGCCCCCGGAGGCAGTGACCGATGTCCCGCTCGCAGGCCAAGGACGACGTGAGGATCGCGAGGCTGCTGGCCAGTCGGGCCGCGGTGGGCAACTTCGCCTACGCCGGCGTCTCGCTGCTGGTGGGCACGATGATCGCGATCTGGCGGGTCGACCCGTGGGCCTGGGTCGCGCTGACGGCCGCCTCCGCGGCGTTCGGGCTGTGGCGGCGCGCGCTGTGCCGCGGCGTCGAGTCGCGCTATCCGCGCGATCCCGACCGGTGGGCGCGCGAATTCCGCCTGGCCAGCCTCGGGCTGGCGTTGGCCTGGTCCGGGCTGGTCACGGTGGTGATCCTGCGCTACGGCGTGGGCACCGAACTGGTGCTCGTGCTGCTGGGGACCGCGGGCCTGGGCGGCGGCATCATCAGCGCCCTGAGCGCGGACCTGTCGCTGGCCCTGCCGGTCGTGGCGGCGATGCTCGGCCTGCCGGCGCTGACGGCCCTGGCGTTGCCGTCCCCGCAGGACCTGCAGGTGTCGGTGATGCTCGCCGTGTACCTCGCCTACTGCGCCTCGCAGGCCCGCGTCCAGAACCGCCAGCTGCGCGCCGAGGCGGCGGCGGCCGACCTCCTGGAGCAGCGCTCGCGCGAACTGGCCGTCGCCAAGCACCAGGCCGAGGCCGCCAACGAGGCCAAGAGCCTCTTCCTGGCGAACATGAGCCACGAGATCCGCACGCCCATCAACGGCCTCCTGGGCATGACCGAGCTGGCGCTGTCCGCCGGCGTGACCCCCGAACAGCGGGAGTACCTGGAACTGGCCCGCCATTCCGGGCGCAGCCTGCTGGCGCTGGTCAACGACGTGCTGGACTACTCGCGCATCGAGGCCGGCCACCTGCAACTGGATCCCCAGGACACCGATGTGCGCGCGCTGGTCGGCCGCTCGGTCGAGATGCTGGTCGTCGGGAGCTCCGGTCTCCGCGTGCCGGTCACCTGGAGCGTCGAGGACTCGGTGCCGACGGTCTGCTCGCTGGACCCCCTGCGCCTGAGGCAGGTGCTGACGAACCTGCTGGGCAACGCCATCAAGTTCACGCGCAGCGGCCGCATCGAGGTGTCGCTGCGCGGCGAGCCGCGCGACGAGGCCTCGCGCTGGCTCGTCGGCCAGGTCGCCGACACCGGCATCGGGATTCCGCCCGACAAGCAGGGCGCGATCTTCGGCACCTTCTCGCAGGCGGACTGCTCGTTCGCGCGCGAGTTCGGCGGCGCCGGCCTCGGCCTGGCCATCACGCGCCAGCTGGTGGAACTCATGGGCGGCGACATCCAGGTGCGCAGCACGCCGGGCCAGGGGAGCACCTTCACGTTCCGCGTCGCCGCCGGCTGCGCGCGGGCGCGCGAGCCGGCCGCCGGCGGGCGCGTGGCCGCCGAAGGGACTCCGGGCGCGCTGCCGCCGCTGGACGTCCTGGTCGTCGAGGACAACGTGGTCAACAGCCGCTTCGTCGAAAAGCTGCTCGAACGCCGCGGCCATCGCGTGCGCGTGGCGGTCAACGGCCGCCTGGGCGTGGAGGCCAGCGCGGAACGGGAGTGGGACCTGGTCCTCATGGACGTGCAGATGCCGGAGATGG
>VGXH01000299.1 GCA_016873405.1 bacterium | reverse complement strand
ATGACGCCGAAGTTGATCGCCTTCGCGCGGCCGCGCATCTCGGCGGTGACTTCCGCTTCGGGCACGCCGTTGATCAGCGCCGCGGTCCGCCGGTGCACGTCGGCGCCGTCGCGGAACGCCGCCTGCAGGCCGGGATCGTCGGCCAGGTGAGCCAGGAGACGCAGTTCCACCTGCGAATAGTCGGCGGAGAGGAACACGTGACCGGGATCGCGCGGAACGAACGCGCGCCGGATCTGGCGGCCCAGCTCCGTGCGGACGGGGATGTTCTGCAGGTTCGGGTCCGAGCTGGACAGGCGCCCCGTCGCGGCGACCGCCTGGTTGTAGGACGTGTGCACCAGGTCGGTGTCCGGATCCGCCAGCTGGGGCAGCGTCTCGACGTAGGTGCCCTGCAGCTTCGCGACCTGCCGGTACTCGAGGATGACCGCGGGCAGCTCGTGCTCCTCGGCGAGCGCGCTCAGCACCGAGACGTCCGTGCTCCAGCCGGTCGAGGTCTTCTTGGTCGGCGGCAGCTTCAGCTTCTCGAACAGGATCACCGCCAGCTGCTGCGGGCTGTTGACGTTGAAGTCCTCGCCCGCCAGCTCCACGATCCGCTTCTGCAGCCGGGTCAGCTCCTGCTCGAAGCCCCGGCGCAGCGCGCCCAGGAACGCGCGGTCCAGCCGGATGCCGTTGCGCTCCATGCGCAGGAGCACCGCCGACACGGGCATCTCCAGGTCCGCGAAGAGGCCCCGCAGACCGGCCTCGTCGAGCCGCGGCGCGAGCTGCGCGTGCAGGCGCAGCGTGTAGTCGGCGTCCTCGGCCGCGTAGAGCGCCAGTCGCCAGGGATCGACCACGAGAATGTCCCGCTGGCGGTCGCCCCGCTCGAAGAGCTCCTCCCACGGCATCATGCGGTGGCCGAGGAAGTCGGCGACCAGGTCGTCCAGGCCGTGCGATCGACGCTCGGGATCCAGCACGTAGGAGGCCAGCATCGTGTCGAAGCGCGGACCGCCCAGCGGCAGACCGTGGCGCGCCAACACCCATTCGTCGAACTTCAGGTTCTGCCCGACCTTCAGGCAGCCGGAGGCCAGCACCGGCGCCAGCCGCGCGGCCACGGCGCTCAGACGATCGTGCTCGCGCCCCGCGGGGAACAGCGACCCGGCGACCGCCGGACCGGGTTCGACCTCGCGCCAGCGCACCGGGACATACGCCGGCGGCAGCGCCGCGCCGTCCCGCCCGACGCCGGCCAGGCTGATGCCCACCAGGCGGCAGGAAGCGGGCCGCAGGCCGTCGGTCTCCGTGTCGACCGCCAGCGCCGCGGTCGGCTCGCGGCGCTCCAGCCAGGCCGCCAGTTCGGTGTCCGTGCCCAGGCGCACGTACCCGCGGGCGGCGCAGCGCGCGGCCCAGTCGCCGGTCCGGCCCTCGCCGGAAGCGCCGTCGTCGTCCACCGCGCCGCCGGAACCGCCGCCGTCCGGCTCGTCGCGCGCGGCGCTCGCGGCGTCGGCCGCCACCGCCGTCGAAAGCCCCCCGATCGCGCGCGACGGCGCCGCCAGCGCCGGCATCGCCTCCGCCAGGCGCCGCGCCTGGGCCTGCACGCGACGCAGCCCGAGCTTCCCCAGCAGCCCCTGCGCCGCCGCCCCGATCGGCAGCACCGTCGCCAGCGTCTCCGCCGCGACCGTCAGCGGCACGTCCCGCCGGATGCGGAACAGCTCCCGCGACAGCAGCACCTGCTCCCGGTTCTCCCCGATCACGCGCTTGAGGCGCGGCGACAGGGAACTGCGCTCGAGCCCGGCCAGCAGTGCGTCCAGCGAGCCGTGCTCGCGGATGAGCTTCAGCGCCGTCTTGTCGCCGATCCCCGGGGCGCCGGGGATGTTGTCCGCCTGGTCGCCCGCCAGCGCGAAGACGTCGATCAGCGCCGCCGGCTCCAGCCCGAAGTCACGGCGGACCGTGGCCAGCGTGATCTCGCTCACGTCGTCGCCGCGCCGCCCGGGCTTGAGGATCGAGGTGCGCTCGTCGACGAGTTGCAGGAAGTCCTTGTCGCCGCTGTAGAGCCAGGCCGTCTCGCCGGCCGCCGCTGCCCGCGCCGCGAGCGTCGCCATCACGTCGTCGCCCTCGACCCCGTCCATCCCCAGCACCGGCACGCCCCAGGCGGCCAGCAGTTCGTGCAGCCGGGGCAGCTGGTCGGCGAGTTCCGGGGGCATCGGCTTCCGCTGCGCCTTGTAGGCCGGGTACATCCGATGGCGGAAGGTGGGACCCTTGCGGTCGAAAACCACCGCCAGGCGTTCGGGCCGCCGGCTTTCGATCAGCCCGAGCACGGCGTTGCAGAATCCGAAGACGACGGAGGTCGTCTCGCCGGCGGGCGAGGTCAGCGGTCGCCCGACGAACGCATAATGCGCCCTGTAGACCAGTGCGGAGCCGTCGACGATCACCAGCGGCAAGGGGCGGCCTTTCGCTGCGGGACCGGCAGGGACCGTGCGCTCAGGCGCTCCGGTACAGACCGCGGGCGGCGATGTAGTCCGCCACCGCGGGCGGCAGCAGACCCCGGCCGTCGCCGCCGGCCCCCAAGGTAGCACGGACCGCACTGCCGGACACCGCGTGCTCGAACGGCGTCAGGACGACCCGCTCGGCCGGCAGGCCCGCCGCCGTCACCGCGGCGGCGTCGGTGGCCGCTCCGGAGCGGCCGAGGACCAGCAGTTGCGCGAGTTCCAGGATCCGGTCGGACCGATGCCAGGCGCCGAACCGGGCCAGGTGGTCGGCCCCGATGACCACGCGCCAGGAGACGTCCGGCCGCTCGGCCACCAGGGCCTCCACGGTCTCGACCGTGCGCACCGGCCGGCCGGCGAAGATCTCGCGGTCGTCGATCGTGACCGCCGCCATCCCCGCAAACGCGAGCCGGCACATCGCCAGCCGGTCGCCGGCGCCGGCCGACGGCTCGTCGCGCCACGGGGAACGGGCGTTCGGGATCACGATGACCTCGTCGGCCAGCGCCCGGCGCAGCACGTGCACGACCATCGCCACGTGCCCGGCGTGGACCGGATCGAAGCTGCCGCCCAGCAGCGCGCGGGTCACGAACCGCCGCCGCGCGCGAGCCTGGCGGCGGCCGCGGCGGCGTCACGCGCCAGCCGGTCGGCGGGATGTTCGGCGGCCAGACGCCCGTAGAACGCCGCGGCCGCGGCTTCATCGCCCAGCTTCTCGGCGGCCGCGGCCCGCTCCCACATGACGCGCGGGATGAGCGAACTGCCCGGCTCCTCGACCAGCAGCCGGTCCAGCACCGTCGCCACGGCCTGCCAGCGGCCCAACTGCCGGAACACCGACACCTGGTCCAGACGCTTGGCCACGACCAGGTCGCTGATGCCGGCCAGTTGCGACGCCACCTCGGGCGCGCGCGGCGACTGGGGGAACTGCTCGCGGAACTTCTCGAAATGCCGCCGCGCCTCCAGCGCGCCGCTCATGTCCCGGGCCAGGTCCGTCACCTGCTTCCGATACGCCAGACCCTCCTGGAACAGCGACTCCTCCACGCGCGGGCTGGTCGGGAAATCCTTGCGCAGGATCTGGAACTCGACCGCGGCCAGCGGATACTCCTTGAGGTCCATGTAGATCATGGCCTTGCGGAACTGCGCCTCGGCAGCCAGCGAATCGGTCGGGTTGTGGCGCACGAACGCCTCGTAAAA